>NZ_NWQG01000236.1:0-20320 GCF_002529485.1 Mesorhizobium sanjuanii | reverse complement strand
CACGACAGGTTGCCGTGAGATCACGATTGACAGGTGGCCATTCCGGGTGCGACCCCGACCACGGCTCTTGCGACGGCGCCAGACAATCGCCATGTGGCGGAACGTCCTAGAATCGAACGAGAAAATCGGACTGCGATGAAGAACGGTGTGGTCATTGTCGGTGCGGGTCACGCGGGCGTGCAAGCGGCCGCCAGCCTGCGCGAGGAGGGTTACGACGGGCCCGTGATCCTTGTCGGCGACGAGAGCGAGCTGCCTTACCACAAGCCACCGCTGTCGAAAACCTTCATCAAGGACCAGGAAGCCAAACCGCAGCCGCTGCGCGGCGAGGCCTTCTACACCGGCAGCACCATCGACTACCGGCCAGGCATCAAGGTCGAGCGCATCGATGCCGCAGGCCAAAGGCTGGAAATATCGGGCGGCGGCATGCTGCCCTTCGACCGGCTGATCCTGGCGACCGGCTCGCGACCGCGCATCCTGCCGCTGCCGGGCGCCGATCTTGCCGGCGTGGTGTCGCTGCGCTCGCTCGCCGACGCGCGGCTGATCCGCGAGCTGAGCGCGCGAAGCGAGGATGTCGTCATTCTCGGCGGCGGCTTCATCGGGCTGGAGATCGCCGCGACGCTCAGAGCGGTGGGCCGCAAGGTGACCGTCGTCGAGGCCGTCGACCGCCTGCTCGGCCGCGCGGTGGCGCCGGTCATCGCCAGCCATGTTCGGCAGCGACTGCAAGCTAGCGGCGTGCGTATCCTCACCGGCACCACAATTGCCAAGCTGGAAGGCGAAAACGGCCGCGTCTCGGCGGCGGTGACGTCGTCCGGCGAAAGGCTGCCGGCGCAGATGGTCATCATCGGCATCGGCGTGGTGCCGAATGTCGAGCTGGCGCAGACCGCCGGCATTGCGATCGCCAACGGCATCCGCGTCGACCAGCAGATGCGCAGTTCGGTGCCCGAAATCCTCGCCATAGGCGACGCCGCCTCCTACCGACACTGGTTCACCGGCGCGGATGTGCGGCTGGAATCGGTGCAGAACGCCACCGACCAGGCGCGGCTTGCCGCGCGCACCGTTCTCGGCTACGAGGACGCCTTTTCGGCAGTGCCGTGGTTCTGGTCCGACATCGGCGACATGAAGCTGCAGATGGTCGGCCTGACCTCGGGCGGCGACAGCCATGTCGTGCTGGGCGATTTGGCCGAGAACAAGTTCTCGATCTACCACTATGCCGCAAACCGGCTGCTCGGCATCGAATCGGTCAATCGCCCCGGCGATCATATGCTCGGCCGCAAGATGCTCGGCGCCGGCTTCTCGCCGCCGCCGCTGACGGTCGCGGCGGGGCCTGACGCGCTGAAGGCGGCTCTAGCCGCGTTTCATACCATGGAACCAGCCAAGGCTAGTGCCTAGGGTTGCCAATTTTTGCCATAGGCAATAAAATCTCTCAATGAGCACAATGAATATCTCCCTGCCTGACAGCTTGAAGCATTTTGTCGATCGGCAAGTGGCGGATCGCGGCTATGGCACGAGCAGCGAGTATGTGCGTGAATTGATCCGCTACGATCAGGATCGTCAAATGCTGCGCGGTTTGCTCCTCGAGGGCGCGTCATCCGCGCCGGGCACTCCCGTTGACGACGACTATTTCACAGCGCTGCGAAAACGAGCGCATGGCCGATAAGTAAGTGGCCATAAAGGCAATTATTCCTCGAACCCTTGCTTTGCGGGATATCGAAGACGCTGTTGATTATTATGCACGCGAAGTTGGTTCGCATACGGCGTTGGGCTATGTCGAAGACCTCCAGAATGCCTACGAACTGATAGCCAGCCATCCGGCATCCGGCTCCTTGAGGTATGGCTATGAAATTGGATTGCCCGGCCTGCGTAGCGTGCAATTCAAGCGCTATCCATATCTGATTTTCTATCTTGAACAGACCGACCATATCGATGTGTGGCGGGTGCTGCATGCCAAGACGGACATTCCGGCCTGGTTACAGAATCCGAGCTCGTGACGGCACGTTCGGCCGCCAGCAGAAATGAGGCGCCGCCCGTTCAGGCGGCGCAGACTTCGCGGATCGAGCTTTCCAGAATGTCGAGCGCTTCGTTCATGACGCCGTCCTGGATGGTGATCGGAGCGAGGAAGCGGATGACATTGCCGTAGACGCCGCAAGTGAGCAGGATCAGTCCCTTGTCGAGCGCCTTCAGCCGGATAGCATTGGCGATTTCCGCCGAGGGCAGGCCCTTCTTGACGTCGTTGAACTCGACCGCGTTCATGAAGCCCGGACCGCGGATGTCCACAATCTCGGGGACTTCGTCGCGGATCGACTGCAGCCGCTGCTTCAGCCGGGCGCCTAGCGCGTTGGCGCGGTCGCAGAGCTTTTCCTCGTCGATCACGTCGAGCACGGCGTGTGCCGCCGCAACGCCGATCGGGCTGCCGCCATAGGTGCCGCCGAGGCCGCCAGGGTTCGGCGCATCCATGATCTCGGCGCGGCCGGTGACCGCCGCCAGCGGGAAGCCGCCGGCCAGGCTCTTGGCCATGGTGGTGATGTCGGCGGCCACCTCATGGTGATCCATGGCGAACATCTTGCCGGTGCGGGCAAAGCCGGTCTGCACCTCGTCGGCGATCAACAGCATGCCGTGCTGGTCGCAGATCTTGCGCAGCGCCGTCATGAAGTCGCGAGGCGCCTCGTAGAAGCCGCCCTCGCCCTGCACCGGCTCGACGATGATGGCGGCGACACGGGCCGGGTCGACATCGGCCTTGAACAGCCGGTCGAGTGCCGCCAGCGAGTCGGCAACGGAAACGCCGTGCGGCGCCACCGGGAACGGTGCATGGAAAACATCGGCCGGCATGGCGCCGAAGCCGACCTTGTAGGGCACGACCTTGCCGGTCAGCGCCATGCCCATGAAGGTACGGCCATGGAAGCCGCCGGAAAAGGCGATGACCGCCGGACGGCCGGTGGCATTGCGGGCGATCTTGATGGCGTTCTCCACGGCCTCGGCGCCGGTGGTGACGAAAATCGTCTTCTTGTCGAACTTGCCGGGCAGCATGGCGTTCAGCCGCTCGGCCAGCCTGACATAGCTCTCATAGGGCACCACTTGGTGGCAGGTGTGGGTAAAGCGGTCGAGCTGCGCCTTGACCGCCTCGATCACCTTGGGGTGACGGTGGCCGGTGTTGACGACGGCGATGCCGGAGGAGAAGTCGATATAGCGGCGGCCCTCGACGTCCCAGATCTCCGAATTCTCGGCGCGGTCGGCATAGATCTGCGTGGTCATGCCGACGCCGCGCGAGATCGACTGGTTCTTGCGTTCGGAAATGGCTGAGTTCTTCATTTTTCCCCCTCGCCGGGCCGGCGCCCGTTCTCGTTTGGATGACTGCTGGGAGTTGTTCTGACCTTATTTCACGTTTTCCTCAAGTTGGCACCGGTGGGAGGCGATTGGGCCTGCCGCCGGCCCGGCGCTTTATGTGACGTGGTTCAAGATCGAGGAAGCCGAACGGCCAGCAAGAGCCACCTGTTTTGGAGAGCGGGAACCGCTGCAAGCTCCGACTTAGGGCTTTGCTGGATCATCGTTGTCATTAAAGCCCACGGGCGGCGATTTTGCCCGTTGCCAAGGCGACGATTTCGAGCTGCGCCAAGCGTGCCAGCCCTCCGGCAAGTCGGCCAATTCGAGGATGCTTTCATCTCGCTCAACCATTTCCTCCAGGGCGACGATCATTATGTCGCCGTCATCGACGGGTCCGGGCTCGCTGTTGTGAAATTGCCAGCTGCCGTCTTCATCGTCATGCGACACATATGCGATCCAATCATCCCGGCGGAAGATGCCCTTGTCTACGAACACCGCGACATTGGGCGGATCTGAAAACTTCCATTCGCCCATAATATTCCCCCAAAACAGTCCGAGCGAAGTCACACCGTCCTCACAAACCCCTCGCTCGCCCTGAGGAGGTTGCGCGTATAATCCTTGGTCACGCGGTGCCCGACAAGCTGGCTTGCCGTGAGATTCTCGACCGCCTCGCCGCTCTGCATGACCATCAGCCGCTCGCACATATGGGTGATGATGGCGAGGTCGTGGCTGACCATCAGGAAGGTCAGTTTGCGCCGCCGCCGGACCTCTTCCAGGAGGTTGAGCACTTCCGCCTGCACCGAGGCGTCGAGCGCCGAGGTCGGCTCGTCGAGCAGCAGGATCGACGGTTCGAGGATGAGTGCACGCGCGATCGCCACGCGCTGGCGCTGGCCGCCTGACAATTGATGCGCATAGCGGAAGCGGAAGCCGGTGCCGAGGCCGACTTCGTCCAGCGCGCGCGCGATGCGCTTCTCGCCGTCAGCGAAACCGTGGATGGCGAGCGGCTCCTGCAGCAGGCGGTCGACGGTCTGGCGCGGATGCAGCGAGCCATAGGGATCCTGGAAGACCATCTGCACCTCGCGGTAGAAGGCCTTGTCGCGGCCCTTGCCGAGGTTCTTGCCGTTGACGGTGATGCTGCCGGAGGCGACGGGCGCGAGTCCGGCGATTGCCCTCAGCAGCGTCGACTTGCCGGAACCGGATTCCCCGACGAGCCCATAGGACTCGCCTGACCTGACTTCGAGGCTGACGCCCTTCAGCGCGCGGAAGCGGTCGAAGATCACCTCCAGCCCGTCGACGGAAAGCGCCGCATTCATACCGCCCACTCCGGCTTGCGGTCGAGCACCGGCAACGGGTGGCGTTCGAAGCCGATCCTCGGCATGCAGTTGAGCAGGCCGCGCGTGTAGGGATGCTTGGCGTCGCGAAGCTCCGATGCCTTGAGCTGCTCAACCACCTTGCCGGCATACATGACGATCACCCGGTCGCAGAAGGAGGAGACCAGGCGCAGATCGTGCGAGATGAAGATCAGCCCCATGCCGCGCTCGCTGACCAGCCGGTCGAGGATGCCGAGCACGTCGAGCTGCACGGTGACGTCGAGCGCCGAAGTCGGCTCGTCGGCGATCATCATCTGCGGACCGGCGATCAGCATCATGGCGATCATGGCGCGCTGGCCCATGCCGCCGGAGACTTCGTGCGGGTGCAGGTCGAAGACGCGTTTGGGGTCCCGGATCTGCACGGCCTCCAGCATGGCGAGCGCGCGGTCGCGGGCTTCCGCCTTTCCGACCTTCTCATGCGTGCGCAGAGTCTCGACGATCTGGCGGCCGATGCTCATCACCGGGTCGAGCGAATATTTCGGATCCTGCAGGATCATGGCGATGCGTTTTCCGCGCAGCGCCCGGCGCTCGCGCGGCGGCGCGGCAAGCAGGTCGATGCCGTCGAAAGCGAGCGTCCTGGCTGTCACCTCCGCCTGCGGCGGCGTCAGGCCCATGATGGCGCGGCCGGTCTGCGACTTGCCGGAGCCGCTCTCGCCGACGATGCCCAGCCGCTCGCGGCCAAGCGAGAAGGAAACGCCGCGCACCGCCTGGACCTGGCCGATGCGCGTCGGAAAGTTGACGCGCAGATCATCGACCTCGAGAAGGGTGCTCATTGGTCGCCGCTCCGGGGATCGAGCGCGTCGCGAAGGCCGTCGCCGAGCAGATTAAAGCCAAGGCTGACGATGAGGATGGCGAAGCCAGGCGCACCCGCCACCCACCACTGGTCGAGAATGAATCTGCGGCCCGACGCGATCATGGTGCCCCATTCGGGCAGCGGCGGCTGGGCGCCGAGGCCGAGAAAACCAAGGCCTGCGGCGGTGAGGATGATGCCGGCCATGTCGAGCGTCACCCTGACGATGAGCGAGGAAATGCAGAGCGGCATGATGTGGCGCAGCACGATGCGGAGGGGCGAGGCGCCCATCAATTGCACCGCCTTGATGTAGTCCGAATTGCGCACGGTGAGCGTCTCGGCGCGGGCGATGCGGGCATAGGGCGGCCAGGATGTGACGGCGATGGCGAGCACCGCGTTCTCGATGCCGGGGCCTAGCGCGGCGACGAAGGCCAGCGCCAGCACCAGCTTAGGGAAGGCGAGGAAGATGTCGGTGATGCGCATCAGGATCGCATCGGTCCAGCCGCCGGCATAGCCGGCGACGGTGCCGACCAGCAGGCCGACGGGCGCCGCGATGATGGCGACCAGAATGACGACGTAGAGCGTCCAGCGCGAGCCATAGATGATGCGCGAGTAGATATCGCGGCCGAGGTCGTCGGTGCCGAACCAGTGCGCAGCACTTGGCGCGAGCAGGCGCGCGTTCTTCAAGTCGCCGATGGTCGGCGAATAGGGCGCCAGCACATCGGCGAAAGCCGCGACCACCAGCAGCGCAAGGATGATGAGCAGGCCGACAAACGCCAGCCGGTTGGCGGAAAAGCGCCGCCATGCCACATAGGCGCGACCGAGCCGCGCCTGCATGCGCGAGGCTGGCCGCTCGCTGAGCAGCCAGTCGCGGCGGCTCTGAACGACTTGCGCGCTCATCCGGCCTTGGTCCTCGGATCGAGCACGCGGTAGAGCAGATCGGAAAGAAGATTGATGCCGATGAAGACCGAGCCGATGATGATGGTGCCGCCGAGCACGGCGTTCATGTCGGCATTCTGCAGCGAATTGGTGATGTAGAGGCCGATGCCCGGCCAGGAGAAAACGGTCTCTGTCAGCACCGAGCCTTCGAGCAGGTTGGCGTAGGAGAGTGCGATCACCGTGACCATCGGCACCGCGGCGTTGCGCAGCGCGTGGGCCCAGACGATGCGTCTCTCGGACAGACCCTTGGCGCGCGCCGCGACGATGTATTCCTGCCCCAGTTCGTTCAGCATGAAGGAGCGCGTCATGCGGCTGATATAGGCGAGCGATAGATAGCCGAGCAGCGAGGCCGGCAGGATGATGTGGCGAAAGGCGTCGTAAAAGACATCCCATTGCCCCTGCATCGCCGCGTCGAGAAGATAGAAGCCGGTGATCGGCGTGAAGGTGTATTCGTAGACGACGTCGAGCCGTGCCGGAAAGGCGACCCATTGCAGCTTGGCGTAAAACAGCACAAGCCCGAGCAGGCCCAGCCAAAAGACCGGCACGGAATAGCCGATCAAGCCGACGATGCGCGCGACCTGGTCGATGAGGCTGCCGCGCCTGACCGCCGCCAGGACGCCGAGCGGCACGCCAATGACCGCACCGATCAGCGTGCCCAGCGTCGCCAGTTCGATGGTCGCCGGGAAGGCGCGGCGAATATCGGTCATGACTGGATTGGTGGTCAGCACCGATGTGCCGAAATCGCCGTTGAGGGCGTTTTTCACATAGATGTAGAACTGTTCGATCAGCGGCAGGTCGAGACCCATCTCGCGGCGCGTGCGCTCGACGACGGCGGTAGGAGCCCGGTCGCCCAGAACGGCCAGCACCGGGTCGATCGGGATGACGCGGCCGATGAAGAAGGTCACCGCGAGCAGACCGAGATAGGTCGTTATCGCGATGACCAGGAAACGGCCGATCGACGATAGAACAGCGACGGCGCGGGCACCGCCGCGTTCCGCCGTCGCCTGGTTTTCAGCCACGCTCACGCGACGCGTCCGCCGGCGCTATTCCTTTGAGACCGAACCGACGAAGTTGGTGTCGAAGCTCGGGCCGAGCGCAAAGCCCTTGAGGTTCTTGCGCAGGCCGGCCACTTCCAGCTGCTGATGGATGACGACGAAGGGGCTGGTGTCGAGGACCTTCTGCTGCAGATCCTTGTACATGTCGGCGCGCTTGGTCGAATCCTTCTCGAGCAGCGCGGCTTCGGTTTCCTTGGTCAGGTCCGGAATGTCCCAGGCGTTGCGCCAGGCGAGCGTCTTGATCTTGGCGTCGTCGGAGTTGTCCGGGTTCGAGGCGAAGGTCTGCGCATTGGAGTTCGGATCGAAATAGTCCTGGCCCCACTGGCCGATATAGATGTCGTGGTTGCGGGCGCGATACTTGGTCAGCGTCTGCTTGCCGTCGCCGGGAATGATCTCCAGCTTGATGCCGGCCTGTCCCAGCGTCTGCTGGATCGATTCCGCCATGCCGGTCACCGGCTGGTTGCTGCGCACGTCCATGGTTACGCTGAAGCCGTCCGGCAGGCCGGCCTTGGCCAGCAGTTCCTTGGCCTTGGCGACGTCGAGCTTGAACGGGTTCTCGTTGAGCTCGCCGAGCACGCCCTTCGGCAGGAAGGTCTGGTGGATCTCGCCGATGCCCTTGAGGATGGTTGAACTCAGTGCGTCATAGTCGACCAGATATTTGAACGCCTGGCGAACTTCCGGCTTGGCGAGGTTCGGGTTCTTCTGGTTGAGGCTGATGTAGTACACCGTGCCCTTTGGCGCGCTGGTGGAGGTGAGATCGGCGTTCTTGGCGATGGCGTCGAGATCGTTCGGTTCGAGATTGCGGGCAACGTCGATGTCGCCGGCCTCGAGCGCCAGGCGCTGTGCCGAGCTTTCCTTCATGTTGCGGTAGATGACGCGGGCAAGCTTGGCCTTTTCGCCAAAATAGTTGTCATTGCGTTCCAGGACGACGGCCTCGTTGGCACGCCATTCACGCAGTTTGAACTGGCCGGAGCCGGCATAGCCGGTCTTCAGCCAGGCATTGCCGAAATCATTGTCCCATTTGTAGTCGTCGCTCGGCGTCACCGCCGCGACATGTTCCTTGACCAGCTTGGCGTCGACGACCGAGGCGACCGTCGCCGACAGGCAGTTCAGCACGAAGCTCGGCGCATAGGCCTTGTCGACCGTGAACTGGAAGGTGGCGTCATCGACGGCCTTGGCTTTCTCAGTGACATTGCCGCCATGGATGCCGAACTGCCCGATGATGAAGGCCGGGCTCTTGTCGAGCTTGATGGCGCGCTCGAAGGAATAGGCGACGTCGGCCGCCGTGATCGGATTGCCGGAGGCGAATTTCAGGCCCGGCTTGAGCTTGAAGGTATAGGTCAGGCCATCGTCGGAGACGGTCCAGCTTTCGGCGAGGTCGCCCTTGACCTTGGACGTGTCGCTGAGGTCGAGGCGGACCAGAAGATCATAGGTGTTGCCGGTGACCTCGGCAGTCGACAGCTCGAACGCCTCGCCCGGATCCATGGAGATGATGTCGTCGATCGCGAAGCCTTCGACCAGCGTATCGGCGGGCGTGACGGCAAGGGCGGGCGCGCCGGCCAGAAGCAGCGCGGACATGGCCGCGCCGGCGAGCAAGGTACGCGAGCGAAGAGCAAACTTTTCCATCATCATGGCGATTGTTCCCTGTTTTGTTGACCTGAGTTCCCGGCTCAGGATGTGGTGTTCTTTCCGGGCCGCAGTTGGCCTTTCGACCCCTTACCGTCATGGTTTTTGTCCAGTTGGTCAACACCTTATCCGGCTGCTTGAGGGCCGGCAGCGAGCATTGCGCGAGGGCGCATGGCTTCATGGCCTGTGCCGGTCAACGAGCACGAGCCGGCTAGCAGATATCAACGACCGGGCAAAATGCGGCGCTGTTTCAGCTACTTGAGGGTGGAAACCAGATCGGCATCGGGAAAACAGGTGGCGGCGCGGCCGTTCTTGGCCTGCCATTTGCCGATCGACCGGCGCGTCTTGAACCCGGGCAGGCCGTCGGCGCTGCCAACATCATAGCCCTTGGCTTCCAGCGCCCGCTGCAGGGCGGCGATATCAGATCTGTGCAGACCGCCGACCGCACCCCAGCTACCGGAAAAATTGCTGTCGCCATGAGCAATGCGATCGGCGCCATGGCCGATGAACAGGGCATAGAGGTCGCTGGTGTTGTATCCCTTCAGCACGTAGAAATTCGGCGTGGCGATGAAGGCTGGACCGCTGCGGCCGGCCGGCATCAAAAGAAATCCTTCCTTTTTCAATTCGCTCGCCGGAAACGCCTTGCCGCCGACGCGCTTGATACCCATTGCGGCCCAATCGGAGATCTTCTTGCCCTGGTCGGGGCCTTCGAGCGAGCAGGAAACGGTCTCGGGCATTGTTACCTCGAAGCCCCAGCCACGGCCCTTCACCCAGCCGTAATGCACGAGATAGTTGGCGATTGAGGCCAGCGTATCCGGTACCGAATTCCAGATGTCGGCGCGGCCGTCGCCGTCGAAATCGACGGCATGTTTCAGGAAGGATGTCGGCATGAATTGCGGCTGGCCGAGCGCGCCCGCCCAGGACGATTTCATCGCGCCGACCGGCGCCAGGCCGCGCTCGACGATTTCGAGCGCGGCCAAGAGCTCGGTGCGAAAGAACGCTTTCCTTGTCGACATGAACGCCTTGGTGCCCAGCACTTCAAAGGCGTCGTAGGGCATCTTCGCCGCGCCGAAGCCGGTCTCGCGGCCCCAGATCGCCAGCAGAACCTCGCCCGGCACGCCGTAGCGCTTCTCGATCGCGGCAAGCGTCCTGGCATTGGCCGCCTCGCGCGTTCGGCCGCCCGATGTGACGGCGCGAACCGTCTTTTCGGCGAAATAAGCGCCGGGCGAACCGAATTCCGCCTGATGCTGCTTCTGCGGCGTCGTCGCCTTCTTTCCCGGCAGCACCAGGTCGGGCAGTTTGAGGTTCGGTTTGACGCCGTCGAAGGCGGTATCAAAAGTTTTCTCGGAGATGCCTTTTGCCTTGGCTTCGGGCCACAGGTCGTTCTGCAGCCAGGCGCGGAACTGGTCGTCGATTGGTGCTGCGGAAGCTGGGGTGGCTAGCAGGAGGGCAACGAGGGCTGCAAGAAAAATCGCTAATCCGCAAAGTCGACGTTCTGTCGCACCCCCCTCTGTCCTGCCGGACATCTCCCCCACGAGGGGGGAGATTGGCAGCTTTGACGACGGCGCCTTTTCTCCAGCGCTGGAGGTTGGCGAAAGCCGGCGTGACATCCAATCTCCCCCCTCGTGGGGGAGATGTCCGGCAGGACAGAGGGGGGCGCGAAGGAATGCAATCATCTCGGGAGCTTCCTCGACCGCAATCTTGTCAAAACGCCGTCCGCGAGCGCAGCGCCGCGGCCAGCGTGCCTTCGTCGAGATAGTCGAGTTCGCCGCCGACCGGCACACCATGCGCCAGCCGTGTCACCTTGATCTCGAAGCCGGAGAGCTGATCGGTCAGGTAATGCGCCGTGGTCTGGCCCTCGACCGTGGCGTTGACGGCGAGGATCACCTCCTTGACCTCGCCACCGGCGACACGATCGACCAGCGAGCGGATGTTGAGCTGCTCGGGCCCGATGCCATCGAGCGGCGATAGCGTGCCACCAAGCACGTGGTAGCGCACATTCATGGCCGCCGCCCGCTCCAGCGCCCACAGGTCGGAGACATCCTCGACGACGATGAGCGTGCCGGCATCGCGGCGCGGATCGGTGCAGATCATGCAAGGGTCCGACGTATCGACATTGCCGCAGGTCGAGCAGATGCGCACCTTGTCGACGGCCTCGCTCATGGCGGCGGCGAGCGGCGACAGCAACTGCTCCTTCTTCTTGATGAGATGGAGTGCCGCGCGCCTGGCCGAACGGGGACCAAGCCCCGGCACCTTGGCCAGGAGCTGGATCAGGCGTTCGATCTCGGGACCGGCGATTCGCTTGGACATCGCCCTGATCTAGGATTTTTCCACGCGTTTTGGAACACCGCGGCTCCATGCATGATCCGCCATGTGCGCATGGCGGATCATCGAGGAATGGCTCAGTAGGCTTCGAGCGGCCGGTTCTGACTGACAATCATCGCGCCAATGGCGTCTGTATTCTCAGGCGTCGACTGGAATCCCATCGCCGCCTCTTGCGGTGCGTTCGGGACCGACGAGATCACCTGCCGAGTTGCCGGTTCGCCGAAACGGGAAGCATCCGGCTCCTGCATGGGCTCCTGCATCGCAACTACTGTAAGCTTCGCAGCACCTGTGCCCTTCGCCGGCGACGCAGCGGCTGTCACGAAAGTCTGTTGGGCAGGAGCGGTCCGGACGGCCGCGCCTTTGGCCGAACGCGGGGACTCGGCGGCAGCAGTGACATAAGCCTGCTGGGTCGGAGCGGCGCGGACAACCGTCTTGACCGGAGGCACCGGCTCTGCCGATGCAACGAGCACGGACGCGGCGGGCGCCTTGGTTTGTGTCGAGGCCACGGCGACCATCGGCTCGTCGGGCAGCGGCTGCCAGTTGCGTCCACGCTTCTCGTAGAAGGCGTTGCCGCCGGCAACCATGGTGTAATGCATATTCTTGTAAGGGAAACGCAGGCCGGCAGTGTGGAAGAACATCGTGTTCTTCAGCTTGGCCTTGCGCTCACCCTTGAGCACGGCTTCGGCGGCTTCCTCGACGTCGGGCATCGCCTTCGAATTCATCGGCCGCGTCATTACGCCCGGCGCGAACTGGCCGCGCTCGCCGACCACCTGGCAGATAGTGTTGCCGTGCTTGCCGGAGCGCAGCCGGTTCATCACCACCGTGCCGACGGCAATCATGCCGTCACGGCTCGACCGGTTGGATTCGAAAAACATCGCCCGCTGCAGGCACTCCCTGTCCTTCGGCGTGTAACCATAGGCCCGCGAACTCAGGAAGCCCGGCGTTATCGCATCAGTCAGGCTAGACATGCCGTGCGAAGTGGTCTGGCTGCAGGCGGCCAAAAACAACGGAGAAGTGACGACGCCGAGCAACAACGGCATCTTCCATGGGGTAGAGATCAAAAGTGTCCCCTCGTTTCTGCTGCCCAGCCCGCCTCTGGTTGCGGCAAGAATGAGACACTTTCAGGCAAAAAGATGGCTAAAGCGTTATTAAGTGGAAAGTGGCAGAATAGCCACACCCGATCAGGAGCAGGTTTAATCGGCTGACGGCACGAACCGTTGCCCGGGTTCGGCCTCTTCGAACGCCTCCGAAAACAGCCCGCGTTGCAGGAACAGCAGTCGTGCATCCCTTGCTTTGGGCGCAATCCGACGCGGCCAGTCACTCTCGACGAACTCGGCTTTGGTGAAGTCAGGGGTTGCCGCGCAGGCTGCTTCAAGAAAATCGGCGATTTCCAGCACGACCGCGCGTTCGTCCCTCGAAAGAGCCGACATGCCGGATTCGATCGATGGGCGGTGGACGAAATCCTCGAAGAGATTGAGATAACCGCTGATCCCGACCAGATCCACGCCGTTGTCGCAGTCGGCGAGGATTTCCAGGATCTCATAGATCCTGTTTCGGACGCGCTGCTCTATCAGCCTGGCCGAAGGGTCTTCGGTCACGGGTGCCGCTGGCATGGCCGGATCCCGATCCTAGAACGGCAGCTTCATTCCCGGCGGTATCGGCAATCCCGCCGTCAGCGCCTTGGTCTTCTCCTGCATGACCTGCTCGACCTTGTTCTTGGCGTCATTGTGAGCGGCGAGCAGCAGATCCTCCAGGATCTCGACCTCGTCCTCCTTGAACAGCGACGGGTCGATCTTCAGCGACTTCATCTCGAATTTGCCGGTCAGCGTCACGTTGACCAGTCCGCCGCCGGCCTGGCCGGTGGCCTCCAGCGTGGCGATCTCATCCTGCATGGCCTGGAACTTGGCCTGCATTTCCTTCGCCTTGCCCATCAAGCCGAGAAGATCTTTCATGGTCCGATCCTTTGCAGGTTCACACGGTTGGTCAGGTTTCGTCGTCGTCGGCCGCCGGCTCGACCGGCATTTCGGCCTCGGCCTCATCGGCTTCCGGCGCGTCGGGAATGCGCACATCGATGATCTTGGCGCCGGGAAACCGCGCGAGGATGGCGGCGACGGTCGGGTCGCTCTTGGCATCGAGGAAGGCATTTTCGCGCTTTGTCGATTCCATCTCGGCCAGCGTCTGGCCGCCTTCTTCCTTCGACAGCGACACCAGCCAGTTGCGGCCGGTCCAGGCGCGCAGCTTGGCGGTCAGATCGTTGAGCAGCATCTTCGGCGCGTCGGCAGTCAGGCTGACATCGATGCGGCCGGGCTCGATGCGCACCGGGCGCACGCAGCGCTTCACCAGCACCTTGAAAGCCATGTCGCGATTGGCGTCGGCAAGGGCGACGATGTCGGCCAGCGATTTCACCGGCACCGGCGGGATCTCGACGACCGGCTCAGGCGGCGCAACAAAGGCAACCGGCATGGGTTCGGGGTCGACCAGCCGCATCGTCTGCGCGCCGCCATTGGCCGCCGGCATCCGCGTCTGGGTCACGGTGCTGGCGCCGCCGCCATTACCAGAACTTGCCTGGCCAGAATTTATCGAGCCGGAGTTTGCCGGCGCCCCATTCGAACGCGGCGCGCCGTTCGGGCCCGCACCCTCCAGCGACTTCAGCGCCTCGTCCAGTGTCGGCAGGTCGGCGGCATGCGCCAGCCGGATCAGCACCATTTCAGCGGCGCTGACCGGCCGGTTGGAAGACTGCACTTCGGGAATGCCCTTGAGCAGCATCTGCCAGGTCCGCGAGAGCACCCTGACCGACAGCGCCTTGGCGAAGTCGGCGCCGCGCCGGCGCTCGTCCTCGGACAGCGAGGCATCTTCAAGGGCTGTCGGCACGAAACGCAGACGGGTGACGAGGTGATTGAACTCGGCAAGATCGGTCAGCACCGCGGCCGGGTCGGCGCCGATGTCATATTGGGCTCGGAACTCGGCAAGGGCGGCGGCCACGTCACCCTTCATCACATGTTCGAACAGGTCGACAATGCGGGCGCGATCGGCCAGCCCCAGCATGGCGCGCACGGCCTCGGCAGTGACCTTGCTGGCACCGTGGGCGATCGCCTGGTCCAGAATCGATTGGGCGTCGCGCATCGACCCCTCGGCGGCCCGCGCAATCATCGCCAATGCCTGGTCCTCGGCATCGATGCCTTCGAGGCCGGCAATGCGACCAAGATCCGTCTTGATCACCGCCGGATCAATACGCCTGAGATCGAAACGCTGGCAGCGCGACAGCACGGTGATCGGCACTTTGCGGATTTCAGTGGTGGCGAAGATGAACTTCACATGCGGCGGCGGCTCTTCCAGCGTCTTCAGCAGGCCGTTGAAGGCCTGGGTGGAGAGCATGTGCACTTCGTCGATGATGTAGACCTTGTAGCGCGCGGAAACCGGCGCATAGCGCACGCGTTCGATGATGTCCCTGATGTCATCGATGCCGGTATGGGAGGCGGCGTCCATTTCGATGACGTCGACATGGCGGCCTTCCATGATCGCCTGGCAATGCTCGCCCGGCACGGAAAGGTCTACCGATGGCTGGTCGACGGTTGATGTCTTGTAGTTCAGCGCCCGCGCGAGGATGCGCGCGGTCGTGGTCTTGCCGACGCCACGCACGCCGGTCAGCATCCAGGCCTGGGCGATGCGGCCGGTGGCAAAGGCATTGGTCAGGGTGCGAACCATCGGCTCCTGGCCGATCAGTTCGGAGAAATTCGAAGGACGGTATTTGCGCGCCAGAACGCGATAGGCGACGGCCCCGCCTTGAATCGCTCGGTCGGTTCCCGAATTTCCGGCTTCGCTCATTCGCCCGTAAAGCTCCAAAGGCCACGTCTGCAAGGCGGCCGATTCCTGCCCGTAGTCTCGCCCGCAGGGCTTGGCGCCGTCAATGTCGCCGAAGAAAGGCGGGGTCGCGGGAGAAAGGCGAAGGCGGGAGGCTGGAACAATGACCCGTTCCGGGCTCGTTAGGGCTGCTTCCTTCCGGACCTGACCCGGTTGGCGAGTGGATCGTCCACCACCAACCTCCCGCTTTCCATATCGGCAATTCGGCGGTGAAATGCAAGAGCGCAGGACCAATCAGCCGGGGATGGCATCAGAGGCTGAAACAAAAACCCGCCTCGGCGGCGGGTCATCGGCGCAACTCAGCACCCTGCCGAGACATGTAGCATAGTTGAGGGCACAAAGCAAGAACAAATACGCCTGCCTTCGGTTACGGAGATTGGCGGAAACCAAGGCGACATCCGATCTCTTCCCTTGCGAGGGAGATCGAAAGCTTCGCCGATGGCGCTTGGTTCGCAATGTTCGAGGTGCCCGGCAGAGCGACGAGGGCAGCGCCGACCTGAAGCGATTCCTCCGATGATTCGCTCGCGGGCCTCTTGCGGCCCCTTGGCAGCCGCTCTAGCGTTCATCGTTTGAGAAGAACACTACAAAGCGAGGAAACGCCGATGCTGCCGGGCCTAAAGGCCGGATTCACGCTGGATGCCCGCCTGGAGGCCGACAGCGAGCAGCTTATGTGGCTCGGGCTGTGCGAGTTGCGGGTGATGAACGACAGGCGCTGGCCGTGGCTGCTCTTGGTGCCGCAGCGGCCGGACGCGGAGGAAATCCACGACATGACGCCGCTCGACCAGGCGATGTTGACCTTCGAGACCAATATGGTGGCGCAGGCGCTGAAGCGCGTGACCGGCTGCACCAAGATCAACACCGGCGCGCTCGGCAACATCGTGCGCCAGTTGCATGTCCATGTCATTGCCCGCTCGGAAGGCGACCCCGGCTGGCCCGGCCCGGTGTGGGGGCACGGCATGCGCGAGCCCTACCAGCGCTCGGACCTGCGCCGATTTGCCCAAACGATCAAGGCAGCGTTATAAGCCTGTCTGGTATCCACCCTTGAGTTTTTCCCGAGTCTCCCATGAGCTTCCGCCTGTTTGACGCGCCCTTGCGCGAGCCGAGCCAGTTCGTCGGCTTCGCCGGCAACACGATTGACCGGCAATCCGAAAACCGCGCCGACGATTCCGTCGAAAAGGCGCTTGCCGACCCATCGACAAGGCTTTTGCTGATGCATGGCGGGCGGCTTTATCTGAAATCCGGAGACGGCGGCTTCGATCCCTGGTTCGGCGCCAAGGAGAGCCAACCGCTTGAGGCGTCGCTCGACCTTGGCGTGCTGCTCGGCTTTTCCGAACATGGCCCGGTGCTTGCCGTGCCCGCTGGCATCGAGCCCGAACAACTGCCGGAGACGATCAAGGCTATCGACTACCGCTCGGTCTATATGCAGGGGCTGATCGACGAAGCGGCGGCCGGCGCGCTGGCGCAAGGGGCAGCACTGCTCGCCTGGCATGCGAGCCACCGCTTCTGCAGCAAATGCGGCACGGAGTCCGAAATGCGGGCCGGCGGCTACAAGCGGCTTTGCCCTGCCTGCGGCACCGAGCACTTTCCGCGCACCGACCCGGTGGCGATCATGCTGACGGCGACGCCCGAAAAATGCCTGCTCGGCCGCGGGCGGCATTTCGCGCCGGGCATGTATTCCGCGCTTGCCGGCTTCATCGAGCCGGGCGAGACGATCGAGGCGGCAGTACGCCGCGAAACGCTGGAGGAAGCCGGCATCCGGCTTGGCCGCGTCGTCTACCATGCCAGCCAGCCCTGGCCGTTCCCCTATTCGCTGATGATCGGCTGCTTCGGCGAGCCGCTCAACGACGACATCCAGGCCGACCTCAATGAGCTGGAAGACTGCCGCTGGTTTTATCGCGACGAGGTGCGTTCGATGCTGGCCCGCGAGCATCCAGGCGGCCTGGTCACGCCGCCGAAGGGGGCGATTGCCTATAACCTCATCCGGGCCTGGGCAGACAGCGCATGAGGGACATCGCAGGGAGAAAGAAATGATCCGTCATACCGTCGTGTTCACGCTGAAGCATGCACCGCACTCGCTCGAGGAGAAACGGTTCCTCACTGACGCCAAGAGAATCCTCACTGGGATAAAGGGCGTCACGCATTTCGAGCAATTGCGGCAGGTCAGCCCCAAGAACGACTATCGCTTCGGCTTCTCGATGGAGTTCGCCGACCAGCGGGCCTATACCGGCTACAACGACCATCCCGACCATGTCGCCTTCGTTCGCGATCGCTGGATCCCGGAGGTCGAGGCCTTCATGGAGATCGACTACGTGCCGCTCGGTCTGCTCTGATTTTGCCTTGCCGCGCCGACGCTCGGGCCGAGGGGCACGCGGGTTACGCGCGTCAGTCCGCCACCTTCCATTGCTCGCGCGATTCGCTGGCGGGATAGACACCCAGTATCCGCATTTCGCGCGAGAAGAAGCGCAGTTCGTCGAGCGCGAGCTTGACCAGCGGATCGTCGGGATGGCCCTCGATATCGGCATAGAACAGCGTCGCCGTGAAGGCGCCGAGCTGATAGCTCTCCAGCTTGGTCATGTTGATGCCGTTGGTGGCGAAACCGCCCATCGCCTTGTAGAGCGCGGCCGGCACGTTGCGGACGCGGAAAATGAAGGTCGTCATCATCTTGGTGTCGGCCGAGGTGCGCTCGGCCCATTGCTTGTTCCTGGTCAAGACGACGAAGCGGGTGACGTTGCTGTCGGTGTCCTCGACATTCTCCTCGATAATGTCGAGCCCGTAGAGCGTCGCGGCCAAAGCCGGTGCAAGCGCCGCCATGGTGCGGTCCTTCACCTCGGCGAGATGCTTGGCGGCGCCCGCGGTGTCACCGGCGACGATCCCCTTCCAGCCGTTCTTGCGGATGTATTTGCGGCATTGGCCGAGCGCATGGATATGGCTATGCACGGTCTTGATCTCGTCGCGCTTGACGCCCGGCAAAACCATGAGCTGGAAATGGATCGGCAGGAAATATTCGCCGATAATGTGCAGCTTCGATTCCGGCAAAAGGTGATGGATGTCGGCGACGCGTCCGGCGATGGTGTTCTCGATCGGAATCATGGCGAGGTCGGCCTTGCCGGTCTCGACGGCATTGAAGGCATCCTCGAAGGTCGGGCACGGCAACGGCTCCATATCAGGGAACATGTTGCGGCTGGCGGTGTCGGAATTGGCGCCCGGCTCGCCCTGGAAGGATATTCTGTTGGTCTTTTCAGGCATGCCAATGTCTCGGTTGAAATGTCTCAGATTGAAAGGATGGCTCTGGCGCGTTCAAGGTCTTCCGGCGTGTCGACGCCTAGCGGCAGCGACCGCACGATCTCGGCGTCGATGCGCATGCCGGCCTCCAGCGCGCGCAATTGCTCCAGTCTCTCGCGCCGCTCCAGCGGCGACGGCTTCAGCGCGACGAAGCGTTCGAGCGCCGACCGGCGGTAGGCATAGAGGCCAATGTGGTGATAGAGCGGCCCCTCGCCCCAGGGCGCCGTGGCACGGGTGAAGTAGAGGGCCCGCAGCCGCGTCCCGGACAGCGGCGATCCGACGATCTTGACGACGTTGGGATTGGTCTTTTCCTCGTCGCGGGCGATCTCGACGCCGAGCGTGGCGATGTCCACCGCCGGATCATCGAAAGGCTTCAGCGCGGCATTGATGGTGCCGGGATCGATCGTCGGCAGGTCGCCCTGTACATTGACGATGGTTTCGACCTTGCGCCCGGGGTCGAGCGCGGTCAGCGCCTCGAAGATGCGGTCGGAGCCCGACTCATGGTCCGTGCGCGTCATGACAGCCTCGAAACCGTGCAGACGCACCGCTTCGGCGACGCTTTGCGTATCGGTGGCGACCACCACCCGGCCAAGCCCGGCATCGGCGGCGCGGCGGGCGACATGGACGATCATCGGAGCGCCGGCGATGTCGGCCAGCGGCTTGCCCGGCAGGCGGGTCGAGGCCATGCGGGCCGGGATGAGGATCAGCGTGGACATGACGACGGCAAGCGTTCGAAAAAGAGGATGGGAAAAGTGGCAAAAGGTCTCACTGGAAGCGCCCTTATAGGTGTTGCAACGCCGGAGCAAAAGACCTAGTTTCCGCCCGATTTGACCGGCTCCGAGGGCTGGGTCGAGATACCGACGGACGGAGTGGACGGATCGGTCCGCCGGAAAAGGGAGCCTGGGGCGTATGGACTCTTTCGAAATCAACAAGCTGATCGGCGGGCTGCTCGGAACCGTGTTCGTAGTCTTCTCGGTCGGCCTTGTGTCCGATGCGCTGTTTGCCTCCCCCGCCCCGGAAAAGCCCGGCTTCATCATCGAGGCCACCGAGCCCACCGAAGGCGGTACGGCAGCTCCAGCGGCCGAAGCCAAGCCGATCGCCGACCTGCTCGCCACCGCCAATGTCGAGGCGGGTGCGGCCGTGTTCAAGAAATGCCAGGCCTGCCATTCCGGTGAGAAGGGCGGCCCGAACAAGGTCGGCCCCGACCTGTGGGACTTGATCGACCGTCCTGTCGCCGAGCATGCAGGCTTTGCTTATTCGGCCGGCATGAAGGAATTTTCCAAGGGCGGCGCCGAGAAGTGGACCTACGACAACCTCAACCACTTCCTTACCTCGCCGAAGAAGTTCGTGAAGGGCACGGCTATGGGCTTCGCCGGCCTGCCCAAGGACGAGGACCGCGCCAACGTCATCGCCTATCTGCGCACGCTGTCGGACAATCCGAAGCCGCTGCCGACGCCTGGCGCTTCGGCCGATGCGGCCAAGCCGGCTGAAGGTGCCAAGCCAGCGGACGGTGCCGCCAAGCCGGCTGAGGGAGCCGCTCCTGCCAAGCCCGCGGCGCCCGCTCAATAAACAATTTGTCACAGTGACTTCCTTGGAAAAGCCGGGTTCGTCCCGGCTTTTCTGTTAGGAAAGCTGCATGGGCGGCGACAAAGGCCGCACTTGCGGTTTCCACCGGCGTCAAATGATCTAGATTGCGGGTGGTCGGAGCAATTCCAGGAAAGCGGGAACCGGTTTCCGTCGGAATTGCGTTTAAG
>NZ_NWQG01000235.1:0-16415 GCF_002529485.1 Mesorhizobium sanjuanii | reverse complement strand
GGGTGGGGGTCCATCTTCGCAAGAATCCAAATGCCGTCGCCCTGCATGCCGGCGTGTCAGAGCAAACCGTTCTGGAAGGCATAGGCTGTGGCGGCAGTGCGCGAGTTGACCGCGAGCTTGTCGAAGATATTGCTGAGATGCCGGTCGACGGTCTTTTCGCTGAGACCGAGTTCGGTCGCGATCAGCCTGTTTGTCTTGCCGGTGGCGACAAGGCCGAGGACTTCGATCTCGCGCCGCGTCAGGCCATGCGAGGGTGAAGCGGGCGGCCGCATCAACAGATTGACGCGGGCGAGGTCGGGTGCCGCGCCAAGTGCCAAGAAAACCGATCCGGCGACCTCGAATTCCAGTTCGGCTCCATCTTCGTCGCCAAGCATGCGGCAGGCCTGACCGGCCAGCACGCGCAGACGCGCCTCCAGATAGGGCGCACCGGCGCGCTGCCAGGTCGTCAGCGCGGCGCGGAAATGGCCGAGTGCGGCCGCGGCGTCACCCCCGGCCATCTCGATCTCACCTCTCGCCTGCGAGGCCATCGCTGCCAGGATCTCGGTGGCGAAGCGGCCGGCAATCGCCTCCAGTTCCGCGCAGGCTTGGCGCGCTTCGTCGACGGCGCCCGCTGCCATCGTGATTTCGACCAGTGCAGGAAGCAGGCGGGCACGGCCAAGCGGCGCCTTGGTCGTGGCAAGCACACGGCGAATGGTTGCCGCCGCCTGCTCGGTCCTGCCCTGCGTGAGGCGCAGCAGCGCCATGCCGGGTTGCGGCTCCAGTCCGAGCCGGCTGGCGGCACGGTAGAGGTCTTCGGCGGCGGCGAATTCTCCGCGCAGCCGATGGATTTCGGCCTCCTGATAGGCCGCGCCTGCCGCCGCCTCGTTGCCGATGGCATGGGTCAGCGACAGCGTCGCGCGCCTGGCCTCGGCGATGCAGTCCTGCCAGGCGCCGTTCAATTCCATGATCTCGGCGCGGTGCAACAGGCAGACGCCGTTGAACTGAACGAGCTGCGGCTGTGCTCCGCACCAGTCCGACAGCGCTTGCGTCCATTCGCGCGAGCGATCGAATGCATAGACCTGCCGGCATGCGGCGATGAGGTTGCAGTAGATGAGACCGGTGACGATGGGCGAAAGCTTGCCGTCGGCGGCCGGCAGCATGGCTTCGTCGAGCAGGGCGATGCCTTCCTCGACCCGGCCCTGCCGAACCAGGGCACGGCCGAGATAGCATCTGGCAAAGGCGATCAGATCGATGTCGCAACAGCGTTCGCCGATCGCCAGCGCCTGCCTTGCCAGCGTCTCCGATGCCGGATCGTCGCCGGTTTGTTTTTGAGCCGCCAGCAACATCAGATAGCCATGCGCCGCGCACTCGCGGCCAAAGCCATCAGCCAGGCGCTGCGCCTGCTGGATACAGGCGGTTGCGTGGCCCTCCTCGCCCAACGCCAGAAGCCGGAAGCCACGGAAGAATGCCCAATACGCCGCCTGGTCGTCACGGCCGGCTTCGATATGCAGGTTGAAGAGGCGCTCGCCGGCGGCGAAGATGTCCTGATCGCGGTCCAGCATGCCCGCCGACCAGAGCAGCCGTTCCAGGTCTTCCGCACCGAGAGACGCGATCTCGTCCGTTGCCCGCAGAAGCGCGAATGCATCCGCCCATGACCGCTGCGCATAGGCGTGGCGGGCCTTTTCGAGCGATGAGGCGGCATCGGCTTTCATCGGCAAAGCATAGCATTGCCCGATAGCGGGCAGAAGAATGGCCAATGCTACGCCCTGTCATTTCAACGTGAGCGACAGCAGGGGCAAAGGATAGGGCGGAGCAATGCCGGCGGTATCGAAGGATATTGTCCTGCTGATTTGACACCGCGTGCAGGCGAGCGGAAAACTGCGGCGGCGAGATGAAACAGAATCAACAGCGGGCTGCGGTTCCATTTCGTAATGGCGGTTTTCGGCCGCTCGCCTGCTGCACTTCAAAGGAGTGTCGTTATGGCAACCGTCCTTACCGCCGTGGTCCTTGCCTTGATCGGTCTGGCGCTTGGCGGCGGCGGCATCTGGTTGGCTTCGCTGGGCGGCAGCTGGTATTACGTCATAACAGGTCTCGCATTCCTGATAGCCGCCTGGCTGCTGTACAGGCGCAAGTCCCTGGCGCTGTGGCTCTATGCGGCGATCGTGATCGGTACGCTTTGCTGGGCGGTCTGGGAAATCGGCTTCGACTGGTGGGAGCTTGGCCCGCGTGGCGGCATCATCGTGCTTGTGGCGCTATGGCTGCTGACGCCCTGGGCGCGGCGTGGCCTCACCGGCCCGGACGGACGGGCGCCGCTCATTCTTGCCGTGCTGGCCTCGCTTGCGGTGGCCGGCTATTCGATGACGGCGGATCCGAAGGATATCGCCGGCCAGCTCAGCGCCGACAAGGTGACCCCGACCGCCGATCTGGGCGGCGACGTGCCTGCCGGCGAATGGCACTATTACGGCCGCACGCAATACGGCCAGCGCTATTCGCCGCTTGACCAGATCACACCGGACAATGTGGCGAAGCTGCGGCCTGCCTGGACCTACCGCACCGGCGATGTGAAGGGGCCGGACGACGTCGGCGAGACGACCTATCAGGTGACGCCGCTGAAGGTCGGCGATACGCTCTACATCTGCACGCCGCACAATTTCGCCATCGCCATCGATGCCGCGACCGGCAAGGAGAAATGGCGCTACGATCCGCAGGTCAAGCTGGACAAGGACCGCCAGCACCAGACCTGCCGCGGCGTGTCCTATCATGCCGACGCCAGGATCGCCGCTGGCCAGCCCTGTGCCGCGCGCGTCTATCTGCCGACCTCCGATGCGCGATTGATCGCGCTCGACGCCGCGAACGGGCAGGTTTGCCCAGCCTTCGCCGAGGGCGGTACGCTGAACCTGATGGCCAACATGCCTTATCCGAAGTCGGGCTATTACTATTCGACCTCGGCGCCATTGATATCAGGCGGCAAGATCATCGTCGGCGGCGCGGTCAACGACAATTATTCGACCGAGGAGCCGTCCGGCGTCATCCGGGCCTTCGACGTCGATACCGGCGCCCTAGTGTGGAACTGGGATTCGGGCAATCCGGACCAGACGACGCCCTTGGCAGAGGGCCAGACCTACACCCACAACTCGCCCAACATGTGGTCGACGGCGAGCGCCGACGAGAAGCTCGGCCTGCTCTACGTGCCGCTCGGCAACCAGACGCCGGACCAACTCGGCGCCGGGCGCAGCGCCAATGTCGAGAAATTCTCCTCCTCGATCACCGCGCTCGACCTCAACACGGGGCAAGTGCGCTGGGTGCGCCAGACCGTGCATCACGATCTCTGGGACATGGACGTGCCGGCGCAGCCGACGCTGGTCGATATCACCACGGCCAGCGGTGTCGTGCCAGCACTGGTCGGGCCGACCAAGCAGGGCGATCTTTATGTGCTCGACCGACGCAGCGGCGAGCCGATCATTCCGGTCAACGAGGTGCCGGCGCCGGGCGGCGCGATCGAAGGCGATCACACCGCGCCGACGCAGCCGGTCTCGGATCTCAGCTTCAATCCGAAGCCGCTGACCGGCGCCGACATGTGGGGCATCACCATGTTCGACCAGTTGGCGTGCCGGATCGAATTCCAGGGCCTGCGCTATGAGGGCCGCTATACGCCACCCTCCGTGCAGGGTTCGCTGATCTATCCCGGCAATTTCGGCACCTTCAACTGGGGCGGCGTGGCGGTCGATCCGGTCCGCCAGGTGATGTTCGGCATGCCGACCTATCTGGCCTTCAAGTCGCAGCTCATTCCGCGCGACCAGGTGCCGCCGCCGGATGAAGGGCGCGGCAGCGAGCAGGGTCTCAACCGCAACGAAGGCGCACCCTACGCGGTGGTGATGGGGCCGTTCCTGTCGCCGCTCGGGGTGCCTTGCCAGGCGCCGCCCTGGGGCTATGTGGCGGGCGCCGACCTCAGGACCGGCAAGATCGCCTACAAGCACCGCAACGGCACCGTCTACGACATGACGCCGCTGCCGCTGCCGTTCAAGGTCGGCGTGCCGGGCATTGGCGGGCCAATGATCACCGCCGGCGGCGTCGCCTTCCTGGGGGCGGCAGTCGACGACTATCTGCGCGCCTATGACCTGACGACCGGCAAACAGCTCTGGCAGGCCAGGCTGCCGGCCGGCGGACAGTCGACGCCGATGACCTATACCGTCGCCGACGGGCGCCAGTTCGTGGTCATCGTCGCCGGCGGCCATGGCTCGGTCGGCACCAAGCCGGGCGACTATGTGATGGCCTACACGTTGCCGAAGTAGAGGCGGCGCAAGGCGAGTCTAGCTGAGCCCCAGATGACCCTTGAGGCTGGGCACGGAGCCAAGCACCTCGTTGGTCAGTTCGGGGCCGGCCGCGGTCTCGGCCTGCTGGATCAGCGTCGCGCCGGCCTGGCGGATCTGCGCCATGTCGAGGCCCGAGGCTTTGAGCGCCGCGATACCGTTGATCAGCGCACCGGTCTTTTCGCCGAGAACGCCGCCAAGCGCGCCCTGCAGCGACGACAGCAGGCCGCCGCTACCGGCCGAGCCGGCAGCCATGACGTCGTATTTCTGGGCCAGGCCATCGGCGCCAGGAATCTTGGCAAAGAATCTGGAAAGGGTCGTGCCGTCCGCTTCATGCTCGAGCACCGAGAAAATCGTGCCGACGACCTTTTCCGTCACGGCCTGGTCGAGGCCGGCTTTCTCAGAGACGGTATTGACGATGTCCTGGGCGTCCATAACCTGCCTCAGCCCCGGGTTTTCGTGTTCGCAGGCGGGTGCCGGTTGCTGCGGACCTTGACCATCGATCGGCTGGCGAAAGCGGCGGAACGCAGCGCCGCCAGGGCGGCAGCAAGCACGAATGCGCTTGCCAGGATGGGGAAGGTCATGGGCATTGTTCCTTCTTGTCGGAGTTGGCCCTTGTCGGAGCCAACCGGGCTGGGCAGGTGAGCCACACCGCCAGCAGTTTCCTCCGGCATTGTGGCAAGACCATCAAGGTCGTGGGAAATGACCAAAATGTGATTGGAGCCGATGCTTCGCCTGGTGGCTTTCGCCGCGTCACTCATCCGTGACTGGACCGCGCACGTTGCGACCCTATCTTGTCGCAGCGAGATCATCCCGAAGCGAGGAGCACGCCATGACGAAGTCCGCCGTCAGTCCCGAAAGCGCCAGGGCTGCCAAGCCGGTCATCACGAAGCCCGCCATTACCCAGGCGATGATCGACGCCTATGACGAATACACGCATCTGACGCTCGACCGCCGCCGCTTCATGGAGCAACTGACCAGGCTTGCCGGATCGGGCGCGGCGGCGGCCACGATCGCCCCGCTGCTGGCGGCGAATGCGGCCCAGGCGGCGATCGTTTCCGAGGACGATCCGCGGGTGACGGGCGAGGACATCACTTTCCCGGGCAGTAGCGGCGAGATGAAGGGCTACCTGGTCAAGCCGGCCGGCCAGTCCGGCAAGCTCGGCACCGTCATCGTCGTGCATGAGAACAGGGGGCTCAACCCGCATATACGCGACGTGGCACGGCGCATCGCGCTGGAAGGCTTCGTGGCCTTGGCGCCGGACTTCCTGTCGCCGCTCGGCGGCACGCCGGTCGACGAAGACAAGGCGCGTGATCTGTTTCCCAAGCTTGATCCGGCGCAGACCGCGGCCAATGCCGTGGCGGCGGTCGCCTTCCTCAAAGGATACCAGGACGGCAATGGCAAGGTCGGCGCGGTCGGCTTCTGCTGGGGTGGCGGCACCGTCAACATGCTGGCGGTCAATGCGCCCGATCTCGCCGCCGGCGTTGCCTATTACGGCATGCAGCCGAAGGCCGAGGATGTGCCCAGGATCAAGGCGGCGCTGCTTCTGCACTATGCCGGGCTCGACACGCGCATCAATGCCGGCATCGACGCCTTCAAGAAGGAACTCGGCGCGGCCCATGTCGAAT
Organism: Mesorhizobium sanjuanii; assembly: GCF_002529485.1. NCBI lineage: Bacteria > Pseudomonadati > Pseudomonadota > Alphaproteobacteria > Hyphomicrobiales > Phyllobacteriaceae > Mesorhizobium > Mesorhizobium sanjuanii. Next base: position 10,498 of record NZ_NWQG01000235.1, on the reverse strand, counting down.
ACACCGTCTATGAAGGCGCCAACCATGCCTTCAACAACGACACGTCGGCGGCCCGCTACGACAAGCAGGCGGCCGATCTTGCCTGGGGCCGGACGGTTACCTTCCTCAGGGAGAAGCTGGCTTAGCGGGTCTGGTTGTCAGGCGGCAGTCGGTATCCAGACTGTCTGGAAGGCCGGCGACAGAGTGAAGCCCACCGGCAGCACCGACTCGGGTGGCGGACGACGGACGCCTTCCTGCAGGTAGCGCAATGCCGACGTCAGCCCGTTCATCGTATAAGGTTTGGCGATTACGCCGATCGCGCCGGCGAAATGATCGGGAATGCGTTTTGGATTGGCGGTCATGAATACCACCATTGAGCGCTTGCTCCGACGGAAATGTTCGGCCACTTCGACGCCGGTCGCGCCGTCAGCCAGGTGAATGTCGACAAAGGCGATGTCGGCGTCTGTCGAATCGACCATGTCGACCGCTTCGCCAGAGGAGGTCGCCCAGCCGACGACGCTGTGGCCGGCTTCCTCGATCAGACTTTCCAGTTCCATGGCCAGCAGCGCCTCGTCCTCGACGATCAGGACCTTGAGCGGTTCAATCATGACACATTCCCTTCTTGCTGCGGTACATTCGGCATCCTGATGACGACCCGGGTGCCGGGGCCGGCATCTCGCCATTCGATGTCGGCATGCAACTGGCGGCCGAGGGACTTGATCAGCCGCATGCCGAAAGAGGCATCACCATTGGAATCGGCCATGCCGACGCCGTCGTCGGTAACTTCGATATTGAGGTGGCCATCGGGCTGACTCATCTTGATGCCGATGCTGCCGGCGATCGATCCGTCCGGCTTTTCCTTGAAGGCGTGTTTCAGGGCGTTGGTGACGAGTTCGTTGACCATGAGGGCCACGGGGGTGGCTTTTTCGGCAGAGACGACAATCGGATCAAGGTCGAGCTTCGATGTTATCTCGGAACGTCCCGATGCCGTGAGCAGATCCGAAATCAAGTCGCGGGCGAAGTCGGAAACGTCGAACCTGCTGACGTCCTTCGATTGATATAGCCGGCGATGCACGGTGCTCAAGGCCTCGATGCGTTCCAGCATCGTGGTCAGCGATTGCCTTATGCCTTCGTCCTTTATGGTCCGGCGCTGCATGATGATCAGAGAAGAAATCATCTGCAAATTGTTCTTGACGCGATGATCGACCTCATGAAGCAGTGTTGTCTGCGCCTCCAGAGCGGCTTCCAACTCCTTAGTGCGCTCCCTGACCGCCTTTTCGAAGCGTTCCTTGTCAGCGCTCATCCGATGTTCGGACAGTTTGCGGTCGGAAACGTCAAGCTGCGAAGCAAAGAAGAACTGCAGCTCGCCTTTGTCATTGGATACCGGGCTGATGTAGAGCGCGTTCCAGAACGTCGAGCCGTCCTTGCGATAGTTCAAGAGATCGATGCTGATATCGCTGCGGCTGGCGATTGCTTCCCGAACCTGTTCCACGGCCATCCTGTCCGTCTGTGGTCCCTGCAGAAAGCGGCAGTTCTTGCCCAGAACCTCCTGTCGCTCGTAGCCGGTGAGGCGCAGGAAGGCGTCATTGGCGAATACGATAGGGTTGTCCGGCCGCCGGGGATCGGTGATGATCATCGACATCCTTGTGGCGCGAATGGCCGCCGCGAACGGATCGCCCTTGCCGTGCTCGGCATGCAAGTCGTCCGTCATGTGCCACGCATCGGCCGGCTCACTGGTGCGTTTCCAGTCCATCTTTTTGCTCCAACCGTTTTTCGAAGGGACAACGGCGCAAAAGCGGGATTGGTTCAATCTTAAGCTTTCTTGTCGCAGCTACTCGAATCGGGGAACCAAAGCGGGGTTTTTGCAAGCCATTGAAATAGTTGACTAATGGGTCTGCTCCGGACCCGCCGGCCTGTGGAAGGCGACGCCAGCGACCACCAGCGCGATGCCGAGGCAATCGGTGAGGCTCGGAATCTGATGCAGCACAACGACGCCGATCAACGTTGCGGTGACCGGCAGCAGCGACAGCATCAGCGCGAAGCTCGACCGCGGCAGGCGCGACATGGCGAACTGGTCGCAGATATAGGGGATGACCGACGAGCAGATGCCGACGCCGATGGCGGCGATGAGCAGCGTCGGGGCCGAGAAGGCCGGCAGCGCATCGGCGAAGCCCATCGGCAGCACGATGAGGAAGGCGACCGACATCGCGGCGCCCAGGCCGGCGATGCCGTTGCCGGCACCGGCACGGGCGACGCGATGGCCGAGCACGATATAGCCGACGAACAGCGCGCCGTTGAGGAAGGCCCAGCACAGGCCGATCGGGTCGCTCGACCACTTAACATCGATCAACAGCAAGGTGCCGGTGACGGCGACCGCAAGGGCGGCCAGATTGCGCGGGCTTCTGAGGCCGACCAGCGCGACGCCGATGGTGCCGACGAATTCGATCGCCGCAACCAGCGAGATCGGCAAGCGGTCGAGCGCCAGGTAGAAGGAACAATTCATGATGCCAAGGCAGACGCCGAAGGCCAGAAGCAGCAATCTCGTCGAGCGGTCGGCACGGGCAAAGACCGTCCACGGCCGGGTCAGCGGCGCAAAGACGAGGGCTGCGCTGGCGATGCGCAGCCATGCCATGCCGAGCACCCCGACATGCGGGAAAAGCAGCACGGCGAAGGCAGGCCCGAGATAGTGGAACACGGCGCTGACGCCGAACCAGACATGCGGCGGCAGCGCGGTTGCCAGGTTCGCAAAGGCCGACTTGGCGAGGGCAGGGCTGGCGGCGGGTGCTTGCGCTCGATCTTCCATGGGATCATTGTCGCAAGGTATTTTTCCGGTTTATATGGATGATGACCGGCCAAAACAATCAATGACCTTTCGATCCCGAGGAGTTCTCATTGAAACGCCTTCGAAACGAAAATGCCGATCTCGATGCCGCCGACCTGAAAATCCTGCGGCTGCTGGAAAAGGATGCGCGCACCAGCACCGCTGAGTTGGCGCGTTCGGTCGGCTTGTCGGCGCCGAGCGTGGCCGAGCGCATCAGGCGGCTGCAGGAGAGCGGCGTGATCGAGGCCTATACGGTCAGGATCAATCCGGCGGCGCTCGGCCTGAAACTGTCGGCATGGCTGCGGATCAGGCCGGTGCCGGGGCAACTGGCTGTGGTGGCCGAGATCATCCGCGACCTGCCGGAAATCGCGCAATGCGACCGGGTTACGGGTGAGGACTGCTTCATCGCGCTGGCGCATGTCGGTTCGGTGGCCGAGCTCGAACGGGTGATCGACCGCATCATTCCGCACGCGATGACCAACACCGCGATTATCCAGTCGTCACCGGTGAGGGCGCGCTCGCCGCTCGGGGCGCTGAAGCGTCCGGCTTGATTCTCGGAAAGAGGGCAGTGAAGCCTCGGCGTGCCTTCCGGTCAGGCATGCCCGCGCTTCGAGCGCGCCTGTTTCAGGATGGCGCGCCAGCGGATCATGGCGAAGGGGATCGGTTCATTGTTGTTGGCGATGTGGAAGATCTCGTTGTTGAGATTCTTCAGCGAGCGCCAGAAATCATAGTCGCTGATGCGTGGATCGGCTGCCAGCCTGTCCGCCTCGACCTTGATGTCGGTTTTCATGCACGTTCCCCGAACCGCTTCCGTCCAGCCGCCCGTATCGCAACTCGATGCGGACGGTTTTCGACCGCCGCGCTGAGTCGTTCAACGACTCAATTCGGCTTGTTCACGTTAAAACCTCGGTAAGGTTAACGGTGGCCGGAGCGTGGTTCAAGTCATCTTGCGGGCTAGTCCCGGTTGCTTAGTGAGGCGTAGTGGCTTCGAGGTAACGGTATGAATAAAAACAATAACTTAGAGCGAGTTGTGCAAAACCTCTTCAGGCATGGCGCCGCTTGATACCGATCGAACGGCCGGCGCGTTCCGGCATCGGCAGCGCGGCATGGGCGGCGCGCATGGCCTCGATCCTGGCCAGCACATCGGCCGGGAAGGGCGCCACTTTCGGCCCGGACATGTCGACATGCAGCGATAGTGATTCGGAAGTGGCGGCGAGCCAGCCGTCGAGATGGCGGATCTCCTGGTAGACCCGCAGCCGCTTGTCGTCATGGTCGAGGAGCTGGAAGGAGACGGTGACCTTGTGGTCGAGATGCAGTTCCCGCACGTAGCAGACATGCACTTCCGCCGTGTAGATGGTGAGGCGGCGCTCCTGGGCATAGTTCGGCCCCATACCCATCATCTCGAAGGCGTCGTCCGAGCAGCGGTCGAACAGCACGTTGTAATAGGCCATGTTGAGATGGCCATTGTAGTCGATCCAGTCCTTCTCGATGTCCATGGCTCGAGAAACGAAAGGGGATGGGATCGGCATCGAAAACTTCCTTGTTCTGGCGCTGGACAGGGCGTGGTCGCTAAGACTAGGCATCATCCTTATATGCATGACAAGCGCGGACACTGGTCCATTCGCGGAGGAATTCATGGCTCTGAGCGACCTCAACCCGGTCGAACGCAACGAGGAAGGCATCGCCGCCGTGCTCGGCATCCTGAAGCAGCGGCTTGGCGAGCGCTTGGACCGGATTTCTTAAGTTTCTGGCAGAGCGCGACGAGTTGCCAGAATGGCAAGCCCGCCTAGGGGAAAGACAAACATCATCATCACTTTTCCAGCCGCTCCCCAGAAGAGTGTCAAATCGTCACCGGCCGTATAGCAAGCAGCATTTAACCAGCAGTGGTCAGTGGTTGTCTGGAATTCGTCGAAACCAAAGTAAGCGCTCAAACTCATCAAAATACCGAAAGAAACAGAAGCGAAGGTAAATATAGAATTTGGTCTTTCTCGTTTGCCGGAATTGAGCCTTTCGGTTATCTCATTCCTTGGCATCGCGACGTAGTACGCCAATGTGACAAGAGACGATATCAAACCTGCAAAAAGAAAACAGGTTATTATTGATTGGGCTCTGAAGGTATATTGACCTGAAAGAGGCGGTTGAACAGAAGTTGCGTATTTGGCAACAACGGGAAAGAGATTTGACCCAGCCGCTGATAACATTGAACCCACGTGGCCGATGACGCCTTGATTGGGTTCAGCATAGGTAAGCGCGATGGCAAGTGCCTCTGCGAACAATAAGATCGCAACGATAAAGGTAGAAAGATAACCGCCATAACGCTGGGCAAAGAGGCCGGGCTTGTAATTGGAGACCGGCTGTGCGCGAGTACTTACAACGGCGAATAGCGCCAGAAAGGCAAAGAAGATAACCACGCCAAACCAGCCGGCCCGGCTTTGCCGGGATGCACTATGCACTGCCCATCCAGGCAAAAGAGCCAAGAAAAGGATCAGGTATCCTATTGCCGCACGTGTCATTTCTGACCTGAAGGTCGCCATCCCAGCTTGACTAGCCCAATGGACATCCGCGCGGCAAGTGGCTTAGACCTTCGGAAGAAAATTGGGATAGAACAATATGGCTCTGAGCGACCTCAACCCGGTCGAACGCAACGAGGAGGGCATCGCCGCCGTGCTCGGCATCCTCAAGCAGCGGCTTGGCGAGCGGTTCCAGACCGGCGAGGCGATCCGCGCCCAGCACGCGCATACCACCACCTACATTCCGACCCAGGCGCCGGACGGCGTGGCCTTTGTCGAGACAACGGCCGAGGTGCAGGAAATCGTGTCGGCCTGCGCGGCGCATCGCGTGCCGGTGATCGCCTTCGGCGTCGGTTCCTCGCTCGAGGGCCACACCAACGCGCCGGGGGGCGGCATCTCTGTCGATACGTCGCGGATGAACCGCATCCTGGCGGTCAATCCGCAGGATCTCGATTGCACTGTCGAGCCCGGGGTGACGCGCGAGGATCTCAACCGGCATCTGCGCGACACCGGGCTGTTCTTTCCGATCGATCCTGGCGCCAATGCTTCGCTGGGCGGCATGGCGGCGACGCGGGCATCGGGCACCAATGCGGTGCGCTACGGCACGATGCGCGAGAATGTGTTGTCGCTGACGGCGGTGATGGCGGACGGACAGGTGGTGACGACAGGAAAACGCGCGAAAAAGAGTTCGGCCGGCTATGATCTGACGCGGCTCCTGATCGGCTCCGAAGGCACGCTCGGCATCATCACCTCGCTGACTCTGAGGCTGCAGGGCATCCCACAGGCGATCTCTGGCGGCGTCTGCCCGTTTCCCAGCGTCGAGGCGGCCTGCAATGCGGTGATCGCGACGATCCAGATGGGCATTCCGGTGGCGCGCATCGAACTGGTCAATGCGCTGCAGATGCGGGCGATGAAAAATTATTCGAAGCTCGACTATCCGGAAAGCCCGTGCCTGTTCGTCGAATTCCATGGCAGCGATGCCGGCGTTGCCGAACAGGCCGAGACCTTCGGCGCGATCGCCGAGGAGTATGGCGGCGGCCCGTTCCTTTGGACCAGCGTCGCCGAGGAGCGGACAAAACTGTGGAAGGCCAGGCACGACGCCTACTGGTCGTCGCTGACGCTCAGGCCCGGCGCCAAGGGGCTGTCGACCGACGTCTGCGTGCCGATCTCGCGCTTTGCCGAATGCGTCACGCAAACCGAGGCCGACATCGCCGAGATGGGGCTGGTCGCGCCGATCGTCGGCCATGCCGGCGACGGCAATTTCCATGTGCTGGTGCTGATGGACGTGAATGACCCGAAGGAAATCGCGCAGACGGAAGAATTCGTGGCGCGGCTCAACATGCGGGCGATCGGCATGGACGGGACCTGCACCGGCGAGCATGGCATCGGGCAAGGCAAGGTCGGTTTCCTGCGCCACGAACTTGGCCACGGCGTGGACATTATGCGCACCATCAAGCAGGCGCTTGATCCACTCAACATCATGAACCCGGGCAAGATATTGCCGGGCACCGACCATTAGATGTCGATGGCCGAGACGCTGATGCCGATCGAAGTGCCGCTGTCGTCCGCCGGCGCACCACTTCCTCACATCTTCGCGGATGAAGGCAGACTGCTTGTTGCCTATCTCGTCAACATCCCGGAGCCGTCATTTGATGGCACGAATCCGCGTTCGGCTTCGCCGGCAACGGGCAACCAATCGGTCGCAATCCTGACTGCGGAACCATATCTGGCGTTGCAGTTCGGCCCGCCGAACGACGAAGCTATCAGCGGGCATCGCCTGTATGGACTAGGCTTGCGGCCTTACGCGGCATTCGAAGTTCTCGATTCTTCCTGGATAGCCTCTTTTGAGAAGGCAAATCGGGTTCACGCGTCCCACACGCCGGAGCTTTTTTCGACCTATCGGCATTTCATCCTGACATTCCATGACTCGACGCTTGAATTCGTCGCCGAGAGTTTCTCCACCCGCCTACACGAGGGAGCGGTCCTGGCCTTATTGATGGAAAGCGCCGGCCGTCCTGTTCCAGCGCACCGTGTCAAACCACCTGGATTTTTCACACGACTTTTGGGACGCGGTTGAAGCTCGAGGTTCTGGCGATGGCCATGCGGCGGCTGAATGGCGAGGCTGAGCGGCGCCGGCAACTGGCGGCGCGTGTCTCGCTGGTCGAGAATGCTCGCAACGCACTGGCCAGCAAACAAGGGGCTGCCGCGAACGGGTCGGATTTCAACACGCGCAGCGCGCACAAGGGCATGCGGCCGGTGGCAAACCAGAAGGCGCCTGTCCTGGCACGGCCGGCGGAACGCGGCCGGCAACGGTAGGCAGCCAAAGTGGCGCAGGCGAAGCGCGACGCTCGCTGAAATTCTTCAGCAGATCCAGCAGCAGTCGGTCAATCAGGTTGCCGCAGCCTTCTCCTGCGCCGCCTGAGCAAGCGCCTGCAGCATCGGGCGGGTTGGAGCGAAGAATGTCGTGCCGGTATGCGGCGTGGAGACATCGAGCAGCCGGTCGTAGGCGCCCGGCGGGTCGCCGACATACATTCGCTGCAGCATCTTCTCGATCACCCAGAGATAGCGGGAATAGCCGATAAAGTAGGTTCCGAACTCGTTTTGGCCTGGCCGGCCGAAGGGCATGTTGTCGCGCAGTATGTCGTATTCATTGCCGTCGGCATCCTCGATGGTGGCCAGCGACTTGTGCGATTTGCGCGGCGCGTCGTCATCGTCGATCTCGATATTGTCGATCTTGGTGCGACCGATGATCTCCTCCTGGACTGGCGTCGGGATTCGCGCCCAGGCAGCAAGATCGTGCAAATATTTCTGCACGACGACATAGCTGCCGCCGGCGAAGTCGGCATCCTCATCACCGACAAGTGCCGAGGCAGGCAGATCGAGGCCGGTCGGGTTGGCCGTGCCGTCGACGAAGCCGAGCAGGTCACGCGCATCGAAATAGCGAAAGCCGGAGACCTCGTCGACGACAGTCACGCTCTCGCCAAGGCTGCCGAGCAGTATCCGCTCGAACTCAAAGCACATGTCGGGGCGTTCGGACCGGATGTGGAACAGAAGGTCGCCGGGTGTCGACGGCGCCGAATGAACCGCGCCTTTGATCGCCGTGAATGGTCTCAACTCAAGCGGCCGCCGGTCTGGACAGAGACGATCCCACAGGTCGGGGCCGATCCCGGCAATGCATGACAGCCGGCCGGAAAGGTCGCGGAAGCCGATGGTCTTGACGAGATCGTCGAGCCCGCCGAGCACCGAGGCGACCTTGGCGAGAGCGGCCGGTTCATTGGCGACGGTGACGACAAGAAACACCGCCGAAAGCGACAGCGGAGCGTCGACGCTCTGCGCATCGATCGGCACCCGGTCCCAATTCTTCCCAGACATGCGAAAGTCTCCGCTTTTATTTCAGATGATCGCAAACCGAAGAAGAGGGGGGACGGAGGCGGGCCTGCTCAGAAGAGGATATCGCGACCGCCGGGGGTCACGCAACAGCGGACCGGGACCAGGCAACAGCGGATGGCCTTGCCTGTTGCGGACGACACAGCCGAATTGCCTCTTTATCGACACGCTGATGCGGGTAGAGTGCGGCTGATTTTCAATCGATGCTTGGGGATTGATGCTCGCACGCCTGTTCGTGATCTTCGGTGGCCTTTTCGTGCTGGTGCTGTGCGCGGCGCTGGTGGTGCCGTATTTCATCGACTGGACGGGCTACCGCGCCGACTTCGAACGTGAGGCGAGCGCCATCCTGGGCCGCAAGGTAACCGTTCAGGGCGATGCCACGGCGAGGCTGTTGCCGTTTCCCTCGGTGACCTTTTCGAACGTCACTGTCGCCGGCGGCGCCGGCGGCCAGCCGGCAATGACCGTCGAGACCTTTTCGATGGACGCCGAACTTGCGCCCTTCCTGCGCGGCGAGGTGCTGATCTTCGACATGCGGCTGGTCAGGCCGAAGGCGACGATCGACATTGCCCAGGACGGAACCGTCGACTGGGCGATGCGGCCATCCTCCCCCTTCGATCCTAGCCAGATCTCGATCGAGAAGCTGACGATAACCGAGGGGCAGATCGCGCTCCGCCATGCCGCCGGCGGGCGCAGCCATCTCATTTCCGAGATCAACTCGACGATCTCGGCCAAATCGTTGGCCGGGCCATGGCGGATGGACGGATCGCTGCGGCTCGACGGCTTGCGCACCACGGTGGCTGCCTCCACCGGCAAGGCCGGTGCGAATGGAGAGATGCGGCTCCGGCTCAGGGCCAATCCGGATGCCTATCCGCTGGTCATGGAAACCGACGGCAATGCGGGCATCGTCGAGGGCGCCGCAGTCTATTCGGGCCAGTTCAAGATCTCAGGCGCCGACAAGAATGGCGCAGACAAGAATGGAGCCGGCCAGAATTCAGCCGAATTGCGCGGAACCGACGGCGAAACGGTGAAGGTCAGCGCGGGGAAACCGGATCCGGGGTTCAGGCTGAACGGTAATTTCTCGCTCGACCACCAGAAGCTCGGCATCGACGAATTCCGTTTCGAGACCGGGCCGCTCGACAATCCCTATACAGCCGACGGCAAGGCTTCGGTCGATCTCGGCCTGAAGCCGAGTTTTGCGATCGAGGCCAATGGCGCGCAGGTGCAGTTCGACGAGGCCGTGGGCGCTGAGGGTGGCGCCGGCCTGACACTGGATCAGCGCATTGCCGGGCTGGAGCAGGCGCTGCTCGGCCTGCCGAAACCGACCATACCTGGCACCGTCGAGGTCAAGCTGCCGGCGGTTGTCGCCGGCGATACGACGGTTCGCGACGTGCACCTTTCCGCCGAGCCGACCGATGGCGGCTGGTCGGTGAAGTCGCTGGCCGCGACGCTACCTGGCCGCGCCAGGCTGGAAGCCAACGGCATGCTCAGCGTCGAGAGCCATTTCGGCTTCACTGGTTCGCTGCTTCTGGCGGTGGCGCAGCCTTCCGGCTTTGCCGCCTGGCTGTCGAAGGATGTCGACGAGGCGATCCGCCGGCTGCCGGCTGCCGGCTTCAAGGCGAATGTCGACCTGACCGAAAAGCGCCAGGCTTTCAGCGACCTCGAACTTGTGCTTGGCAAGGCGAAGTTTTCCGGCCGTATCGATTCCAGCCAGCCCGACGACGCCAAGCCATCGGTGCTGATGCGCCTCGAAGGCGGTGAACTCGATGTCGACGGCCTCGCCGCCTTCGCCTCGATCTTCATC
>NZ_NWQG01000234.1:0-3934 GCF_002529485.1 Mesorhizobium sanjuanii | reverse complement strand
GGCGCCAACCGGTTTTCCGATCGCGACCTCGATTTCCAGATCAAGGCGGGGCCGGTCAGCGCCGGCGGGCTGACCGCCGATACGGTCGATACCGCCTTGAGGCTGCGCGACGGGCTGCTCGAAATCGACCGGCTTTCAGTCGGTGGACTTGCCGGCGCCTCGATCAGCGCCACTGGCCGGGTCAAGGATTTTCCGCAAAGCCCGACCGGCAAGCTTGACGCATCGGTGGTTGCCGTCGACCTCAAGCCGCTGATCGACGTGGCGGCGCAGCACTATCCGGACAATGCCATACTGGCGGGGCTGAAGACCCGCGCAGCGGCCTATCCCGAGCTGTTCCAGGATGCGCGCGTCGATCTGGTATCGAGCGCTGCCGACAATGGCGACGGCACGACGGGGCTGGCGGTCAGCGCACAAGGCAAGGCCGGCGGCTCGGCCTTTTCGGCATCGCTGTCCGGCAAGGGCGCGGTAGACCGGCTGCTCGAGGCGCCGGTAACGCTGACCTTCAATGCCAGGAATCCCGACGCGACAGCGCTTCTGGCGCTTTACGGCCTGCCTGCGCTGCCGCTCGGCATGCTCGGCGAGGCGACAACCGATGTCTCGGCGAAGGGCACGTTTGGCGGCGGCATGGCGACGAGTTTCAGCCTCGCCGGCAACGACTTCAAGGCCGGTTTCGACGGGACGGTCGCCGAGACGCCGCAAGGCCCCACCGCCAAGGGCAAGGTCAGTCTCGAGGCCACCGACATCGAGCCTTGGCTGATGACGACCGGCGTCGGCATGCCGGGCATGGGGGCAGGCATGTCGACCTCGCTTGCGGCCGATGCCGATTACGGCAACGGCCTCCTGGTGTTGAGCGGTCTCAACGGCACCGTCAACGAGGCGGCGGTTTCCGGCGACGTCAATGTCGATACCAAGGATGGGTTGCCGCATCTTGCCGGTGCGCTGGCGCTCGATGAACTGGATCTCGATCCGATGGCGGTGATGCTGTTCGGCGACCAGGCCTTTCTCGACACAAACGGAACCTGGCCGACCGCTCCGTTCAGCCAGAAATCCAGCCTGCCGTTCACCGCGGAACTCGATCTGACCACGGCGGCGCTGGCCGCCGGTCCGCTGGCCACGGCCTATGACGCGACGCTGTCATTGAAGCTCGACCAGGAAGGCATCCGGGTGTCGGACCTCAAGGCAAAGCTCTTCGGCGGCACGCTTACCGGACTGTTCGAACTGAAGAACACCGAGGGCACCGGGCTGTTCTCCGGCCAGATGAAGCTTGCCGGCACCGACCTGTCCACCGTGATGTCGGAGGCCGGCATCAGCGGAAACGGCGATTTCTCTGCGGCGCTTTCGACCAGCGGCAAATCGGTCGATGCGATGATTGCGGCGCTGTCCGGCTCGGGGACCGCGGCGCTGAAGGGCTTGATCATTGCCGGCGTCAATCCGGATGCCTTTGGCGCCTTCATTGCCAAGGCCGATGCGATCGGGCGCGACATCGATGCGGCCAAGACCGCCGGCTTCGCGCCACAGATTGCCGCGGACGGCAGTTTTCCGGCTGGAAATACGGACATCGCCTTCACTGTTGCCAACGGCACGCTGAGGGCGCCGCCGGTCAATTTCGGCAATCCGGCGGCGAGTTTGTCCGCCGACATCACCGCGGACCTGAACACCAGCACGGTTGCCGCCACCGGCTCGATCGCCTATCGGCCGGGCGACGAGGCACTGGTTGGTTCCGAACCGACCCTGAATTTCAGCGTCGACGGGCCGTTCGACGCGCCGAAACGGCAATTCGACAGCGAGCCGCTGGCGCAGTTCCTGACCCAGCGTGCGCTGGAAAAGGAGCAGCAGCGGGTCGAGGCCATGCAGGCGGCACTGCTTGAGAAACAGCGGCTGCGGCGCGAGGTGCGCTATTACGCGGCCCTGCAGAGCGAGCGCGACAGGGCGGCCGAGGAATTGCGCAGGCAGGAAGAAGCGGCGCGGCTGCAAGCCGAGGCGGATGCCAAGGCGAAGGCTGAAGCCCAGGCCCAGGCCGAAGCGGAAGCCAAGGCCAAGGCGGACGCCGAAGCGAAGGCAAGGGCCGAGCAACAAGCTGCGGAGGAGGCGGAAGCCAAGGCGAAGGCGGACGCCGAAGCCAAAGCCAAGGCGGATGCCGAGGCAAAGGCAAAGGCGGAGCAACAGGCAGAAGAGGAGGCGCGGGCGAGGGCCAAGGCCGCAGCCGAAGCCGAGCAGAAGGCCGCCGACGAGGCGGCCAAGGCGCAGGCCGAGGAAGAGCGCCAGAAAGCGGAGGAGGCGATGCGGATCGCCTCCGAGGAAAAAGCCAAGCTCGAGGCCGAACGCAAGGCCGCGGCAGAGGCACTGAGGCTGGAGCGCACACCGCAACCGCCGGCCAATGACAATCCGCCGCCGACTGACGCCACGCCGAAACCGCAGCTTAAGCCGTCTTCGATCGAAAATTTGCTGAAGTCGTTGCAATAGGGCGGTAGGGCGGACGCCTTCCCGTAGTTCACCGTAAGCCTCGACTACTTATCCAGCACCCGATAGCTGCCCACCACGGTCATCTCGTCACGTTGCGGGCGTTCGCTGCAGCGATCCCTGATGCCGTTTTGAAATGCCTCGAATGCGGCCAGCCCGGTGATGATATCGGCATGCGCATCGGTTTCGGTCTCGACCAAATGGACGAATGTCCCGTCACCGGACCGCAAGGTCAGATAGCGAACGCCATCCGGAGATTTGTCCTGCAACTCCTGGAAAACGGCCTTGATCAACCGCTCGTTCTCATCGGCTCTTTCTGGTTTCGTCTTGTAGCGTATCAGATGACGTTTCATCTCTGCCCTTCCTCTAGATGTCCAGCGCGCCCCTTGAGGCCTTCATCGCTGAGATGTTGCGAAGAGGCCAACGGACAAGTGCTGTGAAAATATAGATCACCAAGCGCCTAGCCCTGACGTGTCACCCGGGGTCCCGAACGAGCAGGCGGCGCAGCATGGGCTCGATTCGGGAAAGCTCGTCGAGATGCGCCGCCGACAGTTCGGCAAGCCGATCTTCGGCGCGTTCGGTCAATTGCAACAGGACGCGGCGGTGGTCGTCCTTGTCCTGGTCCCTGGTGAGAAGCCCGGCTTCGCAAAGACGGTTGACCAGTTCGACGGCGCTGTGGTGGCGGATGCGCAGGCGCTCGGCCAGATCGCCGACCGTCACCGGCCCGCCGCCAGGAAAACCCTTGATCGCAAGCAGCGCCTGGTGCTGGCGCGGGGTGAGGCCGGCATCGTGCGCCTGGACCTGGCTGAATTCCAGAAAGCGCCGGATCAGATAGCGGAATTCGGACAGCCGCTGGTAGTCGGCCGGGCTGATGGCGGGGCGTGGTTTCTGCGAAGCGGTCATTCCCCGACTTATGGTCTTTTCCCGGAAAAGCTCAACGGCGTGGCCTCGTCCAAAATGACGCGGAGCAGCGGCCGAAAACGGTCTTGAATATTTATATCGTACTACGATATGAGGTCGCCCGACAACCGACGGCGCGTGCGCCGCCAGAAAGCCGGGCTCCCAAATGAAATCCACTCACGCCGGAAACGGTGATCTCCGCGACTTCACCACGGATGCGCGGGTGCTGCTGATTGCCGCCATCGCGGTGGTGGTGGCGACGGCCGGCCTGGTTGCCGGCATTGCGCTGCTGAAGCTGATCCCGCTCGCCACCAATATTGCCTATTTCGGCCAGTTCACGCTCACCGAGTTGAAGCTGGAGGATACGCCGCTTGGTTATGCCTCGGTGATCGTGCCGGTGGTCGGCGCGCTGATCATCGGTGTGATGGCGCGTTTCGGCAGCGAGAAGATCAGGGGTCACGGCATTCCCGAAGCCATCGAGGCGATCCTGCTCGGGCGGTCGCGGCTCGATGCCAAGGTGGCGATCCTGAAGCCGCTGTCCTCGGCGATTTCTATCGGCACTGGCGGGCCATTT
>NZ_NWQG01000233.1:0-5891 GCF_002529485.1 Mesorhizobium sanjuanii | reverse complement strand
GGGATCTTGATGAGCATGCTGCCGTGGAGCCTGTGCACCCTGACGAGGTTCAGGCCGCCGACGCCGATCTCGACACGTTTCTCCTTGATGAACTCAAGGATCAGGATTTTGGTGCTGAAGATGCCGCCGAATCGCAAGATGCCGGATCGCAAGATGCCGATTTCGACAATGATGACCTCAATGCCGCTTTCGCCAGGGATATCGGCCTCGATCACGATGCCGCCGGCGACGGGATTGCGGCTGACGCCGAGGAAGAAGAGCCACATGATTCGCTCGGCTGGCGGACGCCGCGCTCGATCCCGCCCGAACCCGCTCGCTCCTGGAGCCGTGTGACGCCGGTCGCGAATACGCAGCCCGCTTTCGCAAGCCAACCGGTGGCCTCAGTGAAGCCCGCAGCCACGCCGCCGCCAACGATGGCTGCGGCGCCATCCCGCCAGGAAGAGCCGACGGCCGTGGCTGATGCCGCCTATGCAGCACCGGCGCCGGCAGAACAGCCTTCGGCATTTGATGAGATGCCCGATGTCGAGACGGTCGATGTGCCGGAGCGCGTCGTGGCGCTGGCGGACGATCTCGATATTCCGGAAATCAACTTCGAGGAAGACGAGCCAGCGGCGCCCGCTTATGACGATCTCGACTCCGATTTCGCCAATCTGCTCACGGAAATGAACGCCGTGAATGTCGCTCCCACCCCGGCGCGGAGCGCGGCCTATGACGATGAATCCTACAATGCAGGGTTCAACTCGGGCTACCAGCGCGACCGCGTTGAAACGCGGACCTATGCGGCGAGACCTGTGGAGGCGCCGGCCAACGCGGCCTACGCAGATGCTGCCGACGGCTTCGATCTGGGTGAATTGCCCGGCGGCGGCAAGCCGACTTCGCAGGCCGATGACTTTGCCCTGGACGAACTCGACTATGATCCCGAGCTGGACGAAGCGATGTCAGTTCCGGGCCTGGCCGAACAGGACAGGCAGCCACGCAGCCGCGGCCTGTTTGTTGCAGCGGTCGTCGGCGCGGTGGCGATCGCCGGGGGACTCGGCGCCTTTGCCCTGTCGTTTGGCGGCAAGGGCAGCGGCGACGCGCCGGTCATCGTCAAGGCCGACAATGCACCGATAAAGGTCAAGCCGGAAAACCCGGGCGGCACTGTGGTGCCGAATCAGGACAACAAGGTCTATGACGCGGTGGCCAAGGGCGCGAAGCCTGCCGAACCGATCCAGGAGAAGCTGGTCACCAACACCGAGGAGCCGGTGGATGTGACGGCCAAGGAGCCGCAGAGCGCCGTTGTTGATCTTGGAGATACCAAAGCTTTCGAAGGCACTGACGCGGCTGGTGGCGCGCAGGCGACCGGCGGTACGCAGGCGATCGGCAATGATGTTGCCGCCGCTCCGGCGCCCAAGTCCGAGGATCGTATCGCTCAGGTTCTGCAGGAGGCCGAAAAGTCCGGGAATCCCGATATCGTGGCGGTTGCGCCGCGCAAGGTGAGGACCATGATCGTCAAGTCGGATGGTTCGCTGGTGGCGCGCGAGGATCCCGCGGCACCGCAGGTGGCCGCTGTCGAGCCTGTCGATCCAGAGCCGCAGCGTGTGGCCCCATCCGCCCAGGCTGACGATTCGGCGCAGACCGGCACCGTGCCGCTCGCAAGCAGCCAGGCAACTGAAGACCAGGGGACGAGCAACCAGGCCGAACCTACCCAGACGGAAACGGCCAAACCGGCCGCTGCTGCCAAGGCCCAATCTGCTGACACCCAATCTGGCGATACCCAGTCCGCCAACACGCCGGAAACGGTTCCATTGGCGCCGCAGCGTCCGTCCGATCAGCCGGTCGATGTTGTCGGCGAGGTCAAGCCCGACCAGGTTGCGTCCATCCCAACGACAGCCTCGACCGGCGGCGGTTCCTGGTCGATGCAGATCGCATCGCAGCCGACAGTCGAAAGCGCCCAGTCCAGCTATGCGGACCTGCAGCGCCGCTATGGCAGTGTGCTTGCCGGCCGCACCGCCAATATCGTCAAGGCCGAAATCGCCGGCAAGGGGACCTTCTACCGCGTCCGCGTCCCGGCGCAGTCGCGCAACGATGCGATCAGCCTGTGCACCAGCTATAAGGCCGCCGGCGGCAATTGTTTCGTGTCGCGCTAGAGCGGGATGCGTTTAAATTGAACTGGGCATCCCGCTCTAGCTTTTTGTTTTAGCCGCATTTGTGCGACGCCAAGTGATTCCACTCGGCTGCAAAATGCTCAAGCTGCTCGAAAGCTCCAACTGAAACCCGGCGCGGCCCGCAGGCCGCGCCGGGTTTCGTTTGTCCAAATGCATATAGCCGGATGCGATTCCATTTGTCGGCGCGAAGCTCTAAACTGACAGACATGACCGAATCAAAATCCATGATCCTCGGCTGTGCCGGGAAATCGCTGACGCGCGATGAAATCAATTTCTATCGCAACGAATGCCCGTGGGGCTTTATCCTGTTTGCGCGCAATATCGGCGAGACAGAGCAGATCCGCGATCTGGTCGCCGCGATGCGCGACTGCATCGGGCGCCTGGACGCTCCGGTGTTCATCGACCAGGAAGGCGGCCGGGTGCAGCGCCTGCGGCCGCCGCTGGCGCCGAATTACCCGGCCGGCGGTGCACTCGGCGCGCTGTGGCGCAACGACCACGATGCCGGCGCCCGCGCCACCTGGCTGATGGCGCGGCTGCATGCCTTCGACCTCTCGCGCTTCGGCATCACCGCGGACTGCCTGCCCGTGCTCGACGTGCCGATCGAAGGCGCCAGCGACGTCATCGGCGCGCGCGCCTATGGCAAGGAACCGCGCGCCGTCACCGAGCTTGGCCGCGCGGCGGCTGAAGGGTTGATGTCGGGCGGCGTGCTGCCGGTCATGAAACATATTCCCGGTCATGGGCGGGCTTTTGCCGATACGCATTTCGAGCTGCCGACCGTCGATGCCTCCATGAGCGATCTGCAGCGGCATGATTTCGCGCCATTCAGGGAACTCAACCATTTGCCGATGGCGATGACGGCGCATGTCATCTACAGCGCGATCGACCCGAGGAACCCGGCGACCACCTCTGGCAAGGTCATCGATGAGATCATTCGCGGCGAAATCGGCTTCGACGGGCTGCTGATGAGCGACGACACCTCGATGAAGGCACTTTCTGGGGATTTCCCTTCAAAGGCGGCCGCGATCCTTGCGGCGGGCTGCGATCTGGTCCTTCACTGCAACGGTGTATTCGAGGAGATGGCCGGTATTGCGTCGCGCACCACGGGCTTGGAGGGCAAGTCGCTGGAGCGTGCCAAACGAGCGCTGACCTATATAAAGGATCGCGACGCGGCCGAAGAAGCCGAAATACGCGCCGAGTTCGCCACCTATTTCGACGCTGTGGCCTAGCACCAAAGGGAAACGGGAAGTGGCGGAAACATTGGATAGTAAGGCCGGCAAGGCCGCACCGATGGACCGCTTGTGGGCCGAGAACGATGATTCGCGGTTGACCGGCGATCCCGCTCTGGTCGTCGATGTCGCCGGTTTCGAAGGTCCGCTCGACCTGCTCCTGCATCTTGCCCGCAACCAGAAAGTCGATCTGTCGCGCATCTCGATCCTGGCGCTGGCCGAGCAATATCTGGCGTTTGTCGAGAAGGTGAGGGTGCTGCGGCTCGAGCTTGCCGCCGACTATCTGGTGATGGCGGCGTGGCTGGCCTTCCTCAAGTCGAAGCTTTTGATCCCCAAGCAACCGGGCGAGGAGGGCGAAAGCGGCGAGGAACTGGCGGCGGTGCTGCAATTCCGGCTGAAGCGGCTGGAAGCCATGCGCGACGCGGCGGCCCGGCTGGTCAACCGCAACCGGCTCGGGCGCGACGTATTTGCGCGCGGCATGCCGGAAATGGTCATCGTCGAGAAGCGTAACACTTACTCGGCCTCGCTCTATGATCTGTTGACCGCCTATGCCCAGCAGCGCCAGAAGCAGGCGATCACCAATGTGACGATCGCCAAGCGTGGCGTGTGGTCGCTCAAGGACGCGCGCGATGTGCTGACCAGGCTGATCGGCTCGCTTGCCGACTGGACGGCGCTCGACAGTTTCCTGATCGAGTATCTGTCCAGCCCGGAAGAGCGCCGCACCGCGGTCGCGAGTTCCTTTGCCGCAACGCTGGAACTGGTGCGCGAAGGCAAAATGGAGATGCGGCAGGACGAGGTGTTCGCGCCGCTCTATCTGCGCGGCCGCCCGCAAGGCACTAGAGCAGTCGAGGTGGCATCATGAGCGAACGCGCCAACGCTTCGGTCATTCCGTTCAAGGTCGATGAAGAGACCGAGGAGCGGCTGCCGGCCGAGAGCCCGGCACAGGATATTACCCAGAACCTGTCCCAGAATCCTGGCGAGCGGCTGCATATGGCCGAAGCCGTGCGCATGGCCGAGGCGATCGTATTCGCCAGCGCCGGGCCGGTCAGTGAAAAGCAGCTTGCCGCGCGCCTGCCCGACGGCATCAACATTGCCGCGGCGATGGCTGATCTGCAGCAGATCTATGCGCGGCGCGGCGTCAACCTGGTCCGCGTTGGCGATGCCTGGGCGTTCCGCACCGCCGGCGACCTCGCCTTCCTGATGAGCCGTGACACGGTGCAGCAGAGGAAGCTTTCCCGCGCGGCGCTCGAAGTGCTGGCGATCATCGCCTACCACCAGCCGGTGACGCGCGCCGAGATCGAGGACATCAGGGGCGTCGAGACCTCGAAGGGCACGCTGGACACTCTTTTGGAGACCGAATGGGTGCGCATGCGGGGCCGCAGGCGTACGCCCGGACGGCCCGTCACCTACGGCACGACCGATATCTTCCTCGACCATTTCGCGCTGGAGGAGATCCGCGACCTTCCCGGCATGGAGGAATTGAAGGGCGCCGGTCTGCTTTCCGGCCGCATGCCGTCGAATTTCTCCATCCCGCAGCCGCCGGCCGATCCGGATGCGCTGACCGAAGAGGAGGATCCGCTGACCGACATCGACCTCGAAGAACTCGGCCTGCTGACGCCGCGCGTCACGGAAGATTGACCGCAAACCTGCGGCGGCGCTCGAAATTCGCCACACTTTGGAGCAACGCAATCAGCGTGCGGATTGGGGCTGCGCGGTTTGGTAGCGGGGCAATCGCGCCGAAACCGCGTGACTTCAGCCACTCATTTATAAACTCTGTCGCGGTTGTGTTTGAATCCCAACGCGAAAACGCATAGATCATCGTCAGGGAAAACATTCGAGAGAGATTTGCTATGGGTTCATTTTCGATTTGGCACTGGATGATCGTGCTGGTGATCGTGCTGCTGGTGTTCGGCCGCGGCAAGATTCCAGAGCTGATGGGCGACATGGCCAAGGGCATCAAGAGCTTCAAGAAGGGCATGGCCGACGACGACGTTGCCGACGACAAGCGCACCGTCGAACATCGTGCCGACGAAACCGTTTCGGCAGTGAAGGAAAAGGCCAGCAAAAGCTGAGTCCATACTTTTAGTCGGAACGCATAGTCATGTTCGACATCGGCTGGACCGAGATGCTGGTGATCGCGATCGTCTTGATCGTGGTCGTTGGGCCCAAGGATTTGCCAAACATGTTGCGCACCTTCGGTCGCACGACGGCAAAACTGCGCTCCATGGCGGCCGACTTCCAGAAGCAGTTCAATGAGGCGCTGAAGGAAGCCGACCTTGACGACGTCAAGAAATCGGTCGATTCGCTGCGAAGCCTCAACCCGGCCGCCGAGATCAGGAAACAGCTCAATCCGTTCGAGCAGGCGGCGGCCGACGTTCGTTCCGGGGTGGATGCGGCGATGAAGCCCAAGCCGGCAGCCGATCCCGCCCAGCCTGCCGCTTCGACGCCGCAGGCTGCCGAGCCGCTGAAGAATGGCGCAACGGTACTGCCAGGCGCGGATGCGCCGGAAGCGGCGGTG
>NZ_NWQG01000232.1:0-7367 GCF_002529485.1 Mesorhizobium sanjuanii | reverse complement strand
GTTCGGTGGTGGCACAGGCATCAGCGGCCGAGCCGCCAAAAGCCTCGGCGAGGAAATCAGCGAAGGCGGCGGCGCCAAAAGTCGGCAAAGCTGCTGTGCCCGCGCCGGCAACCAAACTGGCGACCGCAAAGGTCATGGCCAAGGCCGCGCCGGTTGCCAAGGCGACTTCGGCTGTGACGACTGGGGCTGTGAAGACGACTGGGGCTGTGAAACCGGCGGTGCCGGCCAAAACCGCCGGCAAGCAAGTGCCGACCGCAGCCAAGCCCGCAAAAGTGGCATCGAAACCATCTGCCGCCGCGCCGAAGACACCGGCAGCTGCCAAAAAGACGGTGGGCAAGTGAGCGTTTCGGACACGGAAAAGGACGAGATCGAGAAATCGTCGGCTCCGCTGATGGAGCATCTTATCGAACTGCGCCGGCGGCTGATGTGGTCGATCGGTGGCTTCTTCGTCGCTTTCCTGTTCTGTTTCTTCTTCGCCAAGAAGCTGTTCAACCTGCTGGTCATCCCGTTCAAGTGGGCGACCGTCTGGGCCGGGCTCGATCCGCACAAGGTCGAGCTGATCTACACGGCGCCGCAGGAATTCTTCTTCACCCAGGTCAAGCTCGCCATGTTCGGCGGCATGGTCATCGCCTTTCCGTTGATCGCCACGCAAATCTACAAGTTCATCGCACCCGGCCTCTACAAGAACGAGCGCAACGCCTTCCTGCCGTTTCTGATCGCCTCGCCGATCCTGTTTCTGCTGGGCGCGTCGCTGGTCTATTTCTTCTTCACGCCGATGGTGATGTGGTTCTTCCTCGCCATGCAGCAGGTTGGCACCGATGATCAGGTGCAGATTTCGCTGCTGCCGAAAGTGTCGGAATATCTCAGCCTGATCATGACGCTGATCTTTTCCTTCGGCCTGGTGTTCCAGTTGCCGGTGGTGACCAGCCTGATGACGAGGGTCGGCATGCTGTCGTCCAAGGCGCTGGCCGAAAAGCGCAAATGGGCGATCGTCATCGCCTTCATCGTCGCGGCAGTGCTGACGCCGCCCGATCCGATGAGCCAGATCGGCTTGGCTATCCCCACGATCCTGCTTTACGAGGTCTCCATCTGGGCAGCTCGCCTGATCGAGCGAGACCAGGAGAAGCAGCGGGTGGCGCGCGAGAAGCAGGACGCCGGAGAAAAGGTGGCCGAAAAGGCTGCGGAAGCGCCTTCCGAGCAGGTTCCTTCGTAGGCGGTAGCTCTTCCATCCTTCAATATCCGCAGGACAGCAGGGAGCGTGAAGGAACTCGGCCTTGACGTCTTGCATCGGTCAAGGATGCGGTTTACGCCCTCTGGTCTTTGTTTTTGGGCATGTCGTTGTCCCAAAACCGCTGCGCACTTTTGGGCGACATGCCCGCCGAGGACGAATAAACCATGCTCGATATCAAATGGATTCGCGATAACCCGAAGGCCCTTGCCGAAGCGCTCAGGAAGCGCTCTTGGTCGGCTGAGGATGCGCAGTCCACGGTCGACGACCTGATCGCCAGGGATGAGGCGCGGCGCGAACATCTGACCGAACTTCAAACCAGGCAGGAGCGCCGCAACGCCGCCTCGAAGGAGATCGGCAACGCCATGCGCTCGGGTGATTCCGCGCTTGCCGAAAAGCTGAAGGCCGAGGTCGGCGAGATCAAGGCGTTCATCCAGAATGGCGAGGCGCGCGAGCGCGAACTCGACAAGGCGCTGAACGATGCGCTGGCCGTGCTGCCCAATGTGCCGCTCGACGACGTTCCGGTCGGCAAGGACGAGCACGACAATGTCGTCAAGCACATCGTCGGCACGGCGCCGACGCGGCCGAACTGGGTGAAGGAGCATTTCGAGATCGGCGAAGCGCTCGGCATGATGGATTTCGAGCGAGCGGCGAGACTGTCGGGCTCACGCTTCACGGTGCTGAAAGGCGGGCTGGCGCGGATGGAGCGCGCGCTCGGTCAGTTCATGCTCGACCTGCACACGACCGAACATGGCTATGAAGAGATCCAGCCGCCGCTGATGGTGCGCGACGAGGTTCTCTATGGCACCGGGCAGTTGCCGAAGTTTGAGGAAGACCTGTTCTTTGCCCCGCACGGAGACGGCAGGCTGGGCTTGATCCCCACCGCCGAAGTGCCGCTGACCAACCTCGTTCGCGAAGAGATCACGGCGCATGAAAAGCTGCCGCTGCGCTACACCGCGCTGACGCCGTGCTTCCGCTCGGAGGCCGGTTCGGCCGGGCGCGACACGCGCGGCATGCTGCGCCAGCATCAGTTCTACAAGGTCGAGCTGGTCTCGATCACCGATCAGGAGTCCTCGCTCGCCGAACACGAGCGGATGACCGAATGCGCCGAGGAGGTGCTGAAGCGACTGGAGCTGCCGTTCCGCACCATGACGCTGTGCACCGGCGACATGGGCTTTGGTTCGCAAAAGACCTATGACATCGAGGTCTGGCTGCCCGGCCAGAACGCCTATCGCGAGATTTCGTCCTGTTCGGTATGCGGCGATTTCCAGGCGCGGCGCATGGATGCCCGCTACAAGGACAGGGATGGCAAGGGCAACCGCTTCGTCCACACGCTGAACGGCTCGGGCACCGCCGTCGGCCGTGCGCTCATAGCCGTCATCGAAAACTACCAGAATGAGGACGGCGGCGTAACCATTCCTGAAGCGCTGCGGCCGTATATGGGTGGCCTTGCGAAGATCGAATCGAAATAATGCGCATTCTCCTGACCAACGATGACGGCATCCACGCCGAGGGCTTGGCGTCGCTCGAACGCGTCGCCCGCACCTTGTCGGACGATGTCTGGGTGGTGGCGCCGGAACAGGACCAGTCGGGCTACGCGCATTCGCTGTCGATCTCGGAGCCGCTACGCCTGCGCAAGATCGGCGAGAAGCATTACGCCGTGCGCGGCACGCCGACCGACTGCGTCATCATGGGCGTGAAGAAGATCCTGCCCGCAGCACCCGACCTGATCCTGTCGGGAATCAATTCCGGCGCCAACATCGCCGACGACGTCACCTATTCGGGCACGGTCGCCGGCGCCATGGAAGGGGCCCTGCTCGGCGTGCGTTCGATCGCGCTCAGCCAGGGTTACAGCTATGTCGGCGAGGACCGCGTCGTTCCCTACGAAACCACCGAGGCGCTGGCGCCGGCTTTGCTCAAAAAGCTGGTCGCCGTGCCGTTGCCGGACGGCGTGCTGCTCAACGTCAATTTTCCGAACTGCCTCCCCGAGGAAGTCGCCGGCACGGTGGTGACCTCGCAAGGCAAGCTCGTCCACAGCCTGTGGGTCGACGAGCGCCGCGACGGGCGCGGACTTCCCTATTATTGGCTGCGCTTCGGCCGCGAGCCGGTCGAGGGCAAGAAGGGCACGGACCTCTACGCGCTGCGCAACCGTCTGGTGTCGGTGACGCCGCTGCAGCTCGATCTCACCGCTCACGAAATCCGCGATCAACTGACCAAGGCGCTCGCATGAACCTGAACCACGGTCCGGTCGACGACCGCGAAGGCTTTGCCGCTTTCCTGCTTCGCTTGCGTGGCAGGGGCACAGTGCCGAAGGCGCTGATCGCCGCCTTCGAGGCGACGCCGCGGCGTGGTTTCCTCGCGGCTCACTTCCATCCGATCGCCTGGTCGGACCGCATGCTGCCGATCGAATGCGGCGAGGCGATCGAGGGCGCCGACCTGCAGGCGGCGGTGATCGCGGCACTTGCCATCGAACCGGGCAATCGTGTGCTCGAGATCGGCACCGGCTCGGGCTATACCGCGGCGGTGATGTCGAGGCTTGCCGGACGGGTCGTCACCATCGACCGCTACAAGACGCTGACCGAGCAAGCCAAGCAGCGTTTCGAGGCGCTCGGCATCGGCAATGCCATCGCCCGCCAGGCGGATGGCTCCAACGGGCTGGCCAATGAAGGGCCGTTCGACCGCATCGTCGCGTGGGCGGCTTTCGACAGCCTGCCGCGTTTCCTGCTCGACCAGCTGTCGAGCGGCGGCATCGTCATTGCGCCGATCGGCCCGGAGGAGGGCGAGCAGGTGGTGGCCAAGCTGACCAAGGTCGGCAGTCGTTTCGAACGCGAGGACATCGGCATTGTGCGCCTGCAGCCGATATTGCGCAGCGTCGCTGCCGTCATCTAGGGTGTGTTGAGGTTCAGGTGAGGCCGGCCTGCAAATGGCGGTTTCCTGCGCTTCCGGTGCTCACGTACCCGAAAGTACGCTCCGCTCCGGTTCTCGGAACCCACCATTTTCGGCGCGGCCTGACCTGAATCTCAACACACCCACCGCTCGATCCTCGAATATTTTAAGAAAATTTGCGTCGGATTCTAATGGGTTAACCGACCAGTAACATTAACGCGCTTTAATCACGCTCAGTTTGTACCGGGTCTGTGTGCGGGTTAGTGCGATGCAATTCAGTGTTTTGAAGGCAAACGGACGCAATCTAGCGCGTGGCTGCGCCGTCCTCATGGTCGCGGGTGCTGCCGCAGGGTGCAGTTCCCAGGTGGCGCGGTTCAATGGCGTCGACGACGTCTTCACCGCCTCGACCAACAACCAACGCGCCATCATCGACAAGCAGGACGCTGCCCAGCCCTATCCGGGCGACGCCCCTGTCTCGGCAGCTCCGGTCGACGGCACCTACACCCAGTCGGTCAGCCGCTCCAGCCTCGAGCCGGTGACGACGCGGCAATTGCCGCCGGTCAGCCAGGCGCAGCCGGCCCCGGCGCTGGCGCCTGCCGCAAATCCGGTGCGTACCGCTACTGCGCCGGCCATGGCGCCTGCCGCGCCTCGGGTCGACCGTACGGCAACCGGCACCGTCGCGCCGACGTCAAGGCCGTTCAAGGATGCCGAGCCCGATGCGCCGCGCATGGCGACGGCGGGCGGTAAGCCGCATGCTACCGAGATCATCGTCAGGGATGGCGAAACCGTTTCCGGCCTGTCGCGGCGCTATGGCGTGCCCGCCGACGCCATCATGAAGGTCAACGGGCTGAGCGAGACCAGGGGGCTGAAGAGCGGCCAGAAGCTCGTCATCCCGGCCTATGCCTATTCGAGCAAGGAAGCCGCCCCGAAAATCGCCGACGCCAAGCCCTCGAACGGCACCAAACATGACGTGCCGACAAGCGCGTCGGAAAAGGTGGCAGTGCTGCCGCAGCAGCCGAAGCTCAAGGAAGGCAAGTCGACAGCGCAGGTGGACGCTTCTGCCGCGTCAGGCCAGCCGAAAGACGCAAAGGCCGCGCCCAAGGCGGCCAGCGGCACCTATACGGTCCAGCAGGGTGATACGCTGTCGGCCATTGCCAGGAAGACCGGTGTCGGCGTTGTTGCGCTGAAGCAGGCGAATGGCATGCAGGATGGTCTGCTCAAGATCGGCCAGACGCTGAAGGTTCCGGCCGGCGGCACGGCGACTGTCGCCAGCGCCAAGCCGGCGAAGGTCGATCCGGTGACGACGGCCACCACCCCGCCTACGGCCAAGACCACGCCGTCGGAAACGCTCGCCTCCTATACGCCGCCAAAGAAGGATGCAAAGGTCATCCAGCAGGCCGAGGACGACGACGCGGTGGCGCCCAATGCCACCGGCATCGGCAAGATGCGCTGGCCGGTGCGCGGCCGCGTGATATCCGGCTTTGGGGCCGGCAAGGACGGCGTCGATATCGCCGTGCCCGAGGGGACGCCGGTCAAGGCGGCCGAGAACGGTGTGGTCATCTATGCCGGCGACGGCCTCAAGGAATTCGGCAACACGGTGCTGGTGCGCCACGAGAACGGGTTGGTCACAGTCTACGGCCACGCCAGTTCGATCGAGGTGCAGCGCGGCCAGAAGGTCAAGCGCGGTCAGGAAATCGCACTGTCCGGCATGAGCGGCACGACCGACTCGCCGAAACTTCACTTCGAAGTGCGCAAGAACTCCGCGCCGGTCGATCCTTCGACCTATCTTGAATAAAGAAGAGCCGATCCTTCGACTGATCTCGAACAGAAGAAAAAAAGAATTGCAGGCCGCCTGACCTCCAGTCCGGCCCGCCGGCTTAGCCCGCCCTGCCAAGGGGCGGGCTTTTTCAGTTGTCCTTGAGGGATTTGCCCAGCCTGCCAGCCAGATCCTGGATGAACTGCCAGGCGACGCGGCCCGAGCGGCTGCCGCGCGTTGTCGCCCATTCCAGCGCCTCGGCACGCAGTGTTTCGGGATCGATGGCAAGCTCGTGATGGCGGACATAGCCGTCGATCATGTCGAGATATTCATCCTGCGAGCATTTGTGGAAGCCGAGCCAGAGGCCGAAACGATCGGATAGGGAGACCTTTTCCTCGACCGCCTCGGACGGGTTGATGGCGGTCGAGCGCTCATTGTCGATCATGTCGCGCGGCAACAGATGACGCCTGTTCGAGGTGGCGTAGAAAATCACATTGGCCGGGCGGCCCTCGACGCCGCCTTCGAGCGCCGCCTTCAGCGATTTGTAGGAGGTGTCGTCGTGGTCGAAGGAGAGGTCGTCGCAAAACAGGATGAAGCGATAGGGCGCGGCCTTCAGCAGACCCATCAGCTTCGGCAGTGTGTCGATGTCCTCGCGGTGGATTTCGATGAGCTTGAGCGGGAGCTCCAGTTCCGTCGATGCGTTGACGGCGGCGTGCACGGCCTTGACCAGCGACGATTTGCCCATGCCGCGCGCACCCCACAACAGCACATTGTTGGCGGCGTAGCCGGCGGCGAAGCGCTCGGTGTTGTCGACCAAAATGTCGCGGACGCGGTCGACGCCGCGGATCAGGCCGATGTCGACGCGATTGACCTTGCGCACCGGTTCGAGATAGCCGGGATCGGCCTGCCAGACGAAGCAATCGGCCCCGCCGAGGTCGGTTTGCGGTGCCGGCGGCGGGGCGAGGCGGGCGACTGCCTCGATCAGGCGGTCAAGCTTCTTGTTCAGGGCTTCGAGGGTGCTGTCGGTCATTTCTTGTCTTTTGTTTCGCTTTCAGGGAGGCATGGCGCGGAACCTATTCGATTCCGGCGGTTTCGGAACCTGTTCCAACCTTTTGTTAGCGCATGATCTTTTCTGGAAACCGGGTTTCATTTTTCGGGATCACGCTCTAACACGGCTCAACAAGCCGGAAAAGCAACTGAAATGCCTGGCAGCGCAGTTGCATTGGCAACTTTACCGACTATATTCCGGCCAAATTTCGCGGGGCCGCCATGAGGCGGCTTTTCACCATCCAGGAGGACCTCGATGTTCGTTACACCGGCATATGCCCAAGGCGTCGGCGCCTCTCCCGATATGTTCATCAGCATTTTGCCGTTTGTCCTGATTTTCGTGATCATGTATTTTCTGATCATCCGGCCGCAGCGCACGCAGTTGAAGAAGCGTGGCGAGATGCTGGCGGCGGTTCGCCGCGGCGACACTGTCGTCACCGGCGGCGGCTT
>NZ_NWQG01000231.1:0-7293 GCF_002529485.1 Mesorhizobium sanjuanii | reverse complement strand
GTGACCAAGGTGATCGATGACAACGAGCTCGAGATCGATCTCGGCGGTGGCACCAAGGTGACGGCGCTGCGTTCGACGATCGCCGATGTGCGCGTCAAGGGCGAGCCGGTGGCGAACCAGAACGCCAAGAAATAACCGGATTCTCGGCGGAACGCTGCCGCTTGTACGCCTGAACGGACGACGCCATATGCTTTATTTCTCGCGCTTCAAGATGATCCTGATCTGGCTGGCCGTGGCAGCCACAGTGGTCCTCGCTGCGCCCAATCTGTTCTCGGCAAGCACATTGGCCAAGCTTCCCGATTGGGTGCCGAAGCGGCAGATGACGCTTGGCCTCGATCTGCAGGGCGGCTCGCACATCCTGCTCAGGATGGATCCGAACGATCTGATCAAGGATCGGCTGGAGACGACGCGCGACGAGATCAGGACGCTGCTGCGCGACGCCAAGATCGGCTATACCGGCCTTGCCGGATCGGGCCGCACCGTGCAGGTCCGCATCACCGACCCGGCTCAGGTCGATGCCGCCAAGGCGGCGTTGAAGACATTGACGGAGCCGGTGGCGGCCGGCCTGTTCACCGGCGGCTCGATCCAGGAGATGACGCTGGATGATTCCGAGCCAGGCCTGCTCAAATTCACCGTAACCGACGCCGGCATCAAATACCGCACGTCGGCGGCGCTGACGCAGTCGATCGAGGTCGTCAGCAGGCGCGTCAACGAACTTGGCACGACCGAGCCGATCGTGCAGCGGCAAGGCGACGACCGCATCCTGGTCCAGGTGCCGGGCCTGCAGGATCCTCAGCGGCTGAAGGATATCCTCGGCCAGACCGCCAAGCTGACCTTCCAGATGGTCGACCAGTCGATGCCGGTGCAGGATGCGCTGAACGGCCGTCCGCCGGCAGGCGATTCGATCCTCTATTCTCAGGACGATCCGCCGGTCCCCTATCTCATCGAGAACCGCGTCATCGTCTCGGGCGAGAACCTGGTCGACGCCCAGGCGACTTACAATTCCCAGACCAACGAGCCCGTGGTTTCGTTCCGTTTCGACTCCAAGGGGGCGACGCGTTTCGGCCAGGCGACCTCGCAGAATGTCGGCAAGCTGTTCGCCATCATCCTCGACAATCAGGTCATCTCGGCGCCGCAGATCCGCGAGCCGATCCTTGGCGGCACCGGCCAGATTTCGGGCAATTTCACCGCCGAGAGCGCCAACGATCTCGCCGTGCTGCTGCGCGCCGGCGCACTGCCGGCGACGCTGACGGTGATCGAGGAGCGTACGGTGGGTCCGGGTCTCGGCCAGGATTCCATCCATGCCGGCAAGGTCGCCGGCATCATCGGCTCGATCCTCGTCGTCGCCTTCATGTTCGTAGCCTATGGCTTCCTCGGCTTCCTCGCCAACCTTGCGCTGGCGGTGCATGTGGCGATGATCGTCGGGCTGTTGTCGCTGCTTGGCGCGACGCTGACCTTGCCTGGCATTGCCGGTATCGTGCTGACTATCGGCATGGCGGTCGATTCCAACGTTCTCATCTACGAACGTATCCGCGAGGAGCGACGGGCCGGCCGCTCGGTGATCCAGGCCATCGACACGGGCTTCTCCAAGGCGCTGGCGACCATCGTCGATTCCAACGTGACGTCGCTGATCGCGACCGTGGTGCTCTTCTATCTTGGCACCGGGCCGGTAAAGGGCTTTGCCGTCACCTATGCCATCGGCATTCTGACCACCGTATTCACGGCCTTCACCTTCACGCGCCTGCTGGTGTCGATCTGGCTGCGCCGCGCGCGGCCGAAGGAATTGCCGCGGGCGCCGGTGACCTTGGTTCCGCCCGGCACGAAAATTCCGTTCATGGGCATCCGTCGCTGGACCTTCACGCTGTCCAGCGTGCTGTCGATCCTCTCAGTGGTGCTGTTTCTAAGCACCGGCATCAATTACGGCATCGACTTCAAGGGTGGCTCGCTGATCGAGGTGCAGGCGAAAAGCGGCAACGCTGACCTTGCCGACCTTCGCAGCAGGCTTTCGGAGCTCAACATCGGCGAAATCCAGGTGCAGCAGTTCGGTACGCCGAATGACGTGCTGATCCGAGTCGGCACCCAGGACGGCGGCGAGAATGCCGAGCAGACCGTCATCGACAAGGTGCGCGGCGAGTTGCAGGACCAGTATGACTTCCGCCGCGTCGAAGTCGTGGGGCCGACGGTCTCGGGCGAACTGGCCAAGCAAGGCACGATCGCCATGCTCGTCGCACTGCTTGGCATCCTGATCTATGTCTGGTTCCGCTTCGAATGGCAGTTCGCGGTCGGCGCCATCATTGCGACGGTCCACGACGTGGTCATGACGATCGGCTTCTTCGTCATCACCGGGCTCGAATTCAACCAGTCGTCGCTGGCAGCGATCCTGACCATCATCGGCTATTCCTTGAACGACACCATCGTCGTCTACGACCGTGTCCGCGAGGATCTGAGAAAATACAAGAAGATGCCATTGCCGCAGTTGCTGAACAACGCCATCAACGAGACGCTGTCGAGAACGACACTGACCTCGGTGACGACGATCCTGGCGCTGCTGGCGCTGGTGCTGTTCGGCGGCGAGGTGATCCGCTCGTTCACCATGGCGATGCTGTTCGGCGTCATCTTCGGCACCTATTCGTCGATCTTCATCGCCGCGCCGCTGCTGATCCTGTTCAAGTTGCGGCCTGGGGCCGCAACTGCCGACGAGGAGAAGCCGGTGAGCGGCGGCAAGGCGGTGGCGACGTGACGACTGCCTGAGCCCGTGGCAAAAGGCATCGTCATCCGTGAGGCGCATTTCCCTGGTCGTGCCCCGATCGAGGCCTATGGCAATGGCGGTTTCCGCTTCGCCGACATGTCGCATCGCGGCTCGCTGCTGTGCCTGCCGTCCGGCATCCATGGCTGGGAGCCGGCCGACGCTACAGCTCTGACGACGGCGGATTTCGAAAAACTGCTTGGTGAGGCCGACAAGGTCGAGATCCTGCTGGTCGGCACCGGCAGGGATTTGAGACCACTGCCGGCGGCGCTGCGTGCCGCGCTGAAGGCGGCGGGCATTGCTTCCGATCCGATGTCGACCGGCGCTGCCGTGCGAACCTACAATGTTCTTCTGGCGGAAGACCGCGCGGTGGCCGCCGCGCTCATTGCCGTCGACTGAGATGATCGACGACGCAAAAATCGTCATGGAAGCGGTGCGCGCCGCCGATCACGACCGCTATCTCTGCGCGCTTTATGCGCCAGCGGACAAGCGCGATGCGCTGTTTTCGCTCTATGCCTTCAACGCCGAGATATCGGGCATTCGCGACCGCATCCATGAGCCGCTGCCAGGCGAGGTGCGGCTGCAATGGTGGCGCGATACGATTGCCGGAGAAGCGGACGATAGGGCAGACGTCGGCCATCCCGTCGCCGACGCTTTGAAGGCCACGATTTCCGCCCATCGCCTGCCGAAGCAGGCGTTCGACAACATGCTCGAAGCGCGTATCTTCGACCTTTACGACGATCCGATGCCGTCGCGCACCGATCTTGAAGGCTATTGCGGCGAGACGGCGGCGGCGCTCATCCAGCTTGCGGCGATGGTGCTCGATCCCATTGAAGCGCCGCGCTTCGCCGAGCTGGCGGGCAGGGCAGGCTGCGCGCAGGCAATGACCGGTCTTCTGCTGCTGTTGCCGCTGCATCGCCGGCGCGGCCAATGCTTCGTGCCGGCGGACGTCCTTGCGGCGGCCGGCTCCTCGCCGGAAGAGTTCGTGAAAGGCGATGGCGGCCCTGGCGCGCAACGCGCCGTTGCGGCGATGATCGCGCTGGCGCGCGAGCATCTGGCCGCCTTCGAGCAGGCCGCGCCGACCCTGCCGTCTTCGTTGCGCCCGGCCTATCTGCCGCTTGCCCTGACGCCCGCCTATCTCGCCAGGATGGAAAGCCGTTCGCCGCTCGATCGCGTGGTGCGGCTGTCAGCCTTGCGCCGGCATTGGCTGCTCTTGCGGCGCGCATCGAAGGGTTGGCCACCCATTTGACGTAAACGTCAATCATGGATGCTCTGGCAGCGATCTTTGATTCGATTGACAAAACCGTTCGCGACTGCTTTCGCTTCCGCTGCTCTCAAGGATATGGGCAGCAATCGCTTCGAGATCGGTGACGGCCTTCTCGCTAAGAACGACGGCGAGACGCTTTATCATCATCATCTCGCGCGAGTTGCGAAATGCGGCTCTTTACCCTGTCGATCACCTCTTCGAGGGGAACGGCGGGCCTCGTATCCTCAATCGAGGCCTTCACGCGCGCCGTGCGCGGCCAACCAAGAAACTACTCCGCTGCTTCTGCCCGCGCCGGCAGACCCAGCCATTCCCTGCAATCGGCCAGCGCGCGCGAGGTCACCGCGCGCCGCTTTGCGACGATCTTGTCCTTGCCGCGCAGGCGCTTGCCCTCGGCTTTCGGTGCTTCCACCGGCGGGAACAGGCCAAAATTGACGTTCATCGGCTGGAAGGATCGCTTGCCTGGCTCATCGTCGGACACGATGTGGCCGCCGGTGATGTGGTTGAGCAGCGCGCCGAAAGCCGTGGTCAGCGGCGGCAGCGAGGCCTGATGGCCGAGCCGCTCGGCGGCGGCGAAGCGTCCGGCCAACAGGCCGATGGCGGCGCTCTCGACATAGCCTTCGCAGCCGGTGATCTGGCCGGCAAAGCGCAGGCCTGGATGCGACTTCAACTGCAGCGAAGCGTCTAGCAGCGTCGGCGAGTTGATGTAGGTGTTGCGGTGCAGGCCGCCGAGGCGGGCGAAATCTGCATTTTCGAGGCCGGGAATGGTGCGGAACACGCGCACCTGCTCGGCATGCTTCAGCTTGGTCTGGAAACCGACCATGTTGTAGAGCGTGCCCAGCGCATTGTCCTGGCGGAGCTGGACGACGGCATAGGCTTTCACAGCGGGATTGTGGGCATTGGTCAGCCCCATCGGCTTCATCGGCCCATGGCGCAGCGTCTCGACGCCGCGTTCGGCCATCACCTCGATCGGCAGGCAGCCGTCGAAATAGGGCGTGCCTTCCCATTGCTTGAATTCGGTCTTCTGGCCATCGACCAGCGCCTGCACGAAGGCGAGATATTGCTCTTTGTCCAGGGGACAGTTGATGTAGTCCTTGCCGGTGCCACCGGGACCGACCTTGTCGTAACGCGACTGGAACCAGCAGACGTTCATGTCGATCGTGTCGAAATGGATGATCGGCGCGATGGCGTCGAAGAAGGCAAGCGCGTCGGCGCCGGTCGCTTCGCCGATCGCCTGGGCGAGCGAGGGCGCCGTCAGCGGTCCCGTGGCGATGATCGCCTGGTCCCAGTCCGCCGGCGGCAGGCCCGGCACTTCCTCGCGCTGGATGGTGATCAGCGGGTGCGCTTCTAGCTTTTTGGTCACAGCCTGCGAAAACCCGTCGCGGTCGACGGCCAGCGCACCACCTGCCGGCACCTGGTTTGCATCGCCGGCGCTCATGATCAGCGATCCGGCCAGCCGCATTTCGGCATGCAGCAGGCCGACCGCGTTGGTCTCGGCATCGTCGGAGCGGAAGGAATTGGAACAGACAAGCTCGGCCAGCCCCTCGGTCTTGTGCGCATCGGTGCCGCGCACGGGCCGCATTTCATGCAACACGACTGGAATGCCAGCCTGGGCCGCCTGCCATGCGGCTTCAGAGCCGGCGAGGCCGCCACCGATGATGTGAATGGGGTTTTTGCTCATAAGCGCCGGAATAATCGCTTGTAGCTGCGATTGCAATTGTACCGGGGTTCGCCCCCAGCGGATAAGTGTCCGCCGCACTCGCATGACGCTGCAGATACAGCCTGACCTGCCAAGGGTGGCATTTCGAGGCATTTTTTTGGCAGCTGCAAGCAAGCGCTGGCGGGCCGTTCGAGGTAATCCCCAGCCCGCACGGATCATCGGAAGCAAATGGGCTTTGCGGGCTGCCCGCAAAACAGCCTTAGAGGCTTGGCGCTCGCGTTCGCCTACAGCCTGCGCCTTTAGATCTTTCCATTCACCGCTCGCGACGGCCATCCGGCCGTACCGCGTGAGGGCCGGCGGCGCGCGACCTAAGAAGAACAAGGCAACCCGCGCCGCCGCGCCTTGTGCCAATGGAGTGCGCTAATTCTGGGCCGATTACCTATCAGAGAGGAAATCCGAAGGAGGCTGAATTTGCCGGATGTCACTGGCAGCCGCTTGACAAGGATTTGCGCTGGGTGGCCCATAAGCTGATAATTGGCTGGCTTGTGTGTGGGGGGCGCATGACAGCGGAAAAAAGCGAGACAATTTCTCAGGGCCTGGCCGCAGGTCCGACAGCAGCAGGTTTGGCTGCTCGCTTGGCCGTGGAAGAGCTCACAAGGCACGCGGTCGACCCTAAGCCATTGCTCGCGCGCTGTCGTCTGTCCGCCGCCGCTCTCAGCCGCCGTGACCGCATCAGGGTTAAGTCGCAGATCGAGTTTCTTGAGCTGGCTTCGAAGGCCGTGCGCGACGACCATTTTGGCCTCTCCCTGGCCAAGTCGGTCGATCTGCGCGAATTGGGGATACTTTACTACGTAGCCACTTCATCCCAGCGCCTCGGCGATGCACTGGGCCGCCTTGAGCGTTTTGTGCGGGTGGGGAACGAAGCCCTGATCTTACGGATTCGCAAGGGGTCGCCGTGCCGGATCAATGTTGCTTATGCCGGCGTGTCGCGTCATCTAGACCGGCACCACATGGAATTCCTGACTCTGATCTTATTGCGGCTATGTCGTCAGCTCGTCGGTCAAAAGTTCTCGCCGCTCGGAGTCAAGTTTGTGCATCACCGGCCATCCGATCCACCGACCAGAAAGCTGTTGGGTTGCGATGTTCAGTTTGGCGCCGACACCGACGAGTTGAGTTTGGAACCCGCATTGCTCGATTTGCAGGTGGTGGGAGGTGATCCTTTTCTGCATGAGCTGATGTTGAAAAACTGCGAGGACGCGATCCGGGCCCGTCCTTCCAATGCGAGCGCCTTCCGAACTGTTGTGGAGAATGTCATCGCGCCAGCGCTGCCTCATGCTGAGGCG
Organism: Mesorhizobium sanjuanii; assembly: GCF_002529485.1. Taxonomy (NCBI): domain Bacteria; kingdom Pseudomonadati; phylum Pseudomonadota; class Alphaproteobacteria; order Hyphomicrobiales; family Phyllobacteriaceae; genus Mesorhizobium; species Mesorhizobium sanjuanii. Next base: position 280 of record NZ_NWQG01000231.1, on the reverse strand, counting down.
GACATCAAAACAGTCGCCAGGTGTCTTGGGATAAGCGAGAGGACATTCGCGCGCCGGTTGGCTTCCGAAGGGCTGACGTTCAGTGAGATACTCGATGGACTGCGGCGAGATCTCGCCGTCCGCTACTTGGAACAGAGGGATTTGCAAATCTCGCAGATCGCCTGGCTGCTCGGGTTTCAGCAACCCAGCGCGCTAAGCCATGCTTGCCGGCGCTGGCTAGGCACGAGTCCGCTGGAATACCGACGCCATAGGCTGACACAGGCAACTATTTAAGCTGCCC
>NZ_NWQG01000230.1:0-20593 GCF_002529485.1 Mesorhizobium sanjuanii | reverse complement strand
TCGCCACCGTGTCGCCGATCTCCGCGCCGAGCCACAGGATCTCGCCATCGACGGGCGAAGGAATCTCGACGGTCGCCTTGTCGGTCATGACAGCGGCAAGCACCGCGTCCTCGCGCACGAGATCGCCGACCTTGACGTGCCATTCGACCAGTTCCGCCTCGGCGACGCCTTCGCCGACATCCGGCAGCTTGATGACATGTTCGCCCATCTCAAGCCTCCATCGTTTCAGCCAACGCACGCCCGACCCGGGCGGGACCGGGGAAATAGTCCCACTCCTGCGCATGCGGGTAGGGCGTGTCCCAGCCGGCGACGCGAGCCACCGGCGCTTCCAGGTGATAGAAACAATTCTCCTGCACCAGCGCCGACAGTTCGGCGCCGAAGCCGGAGGTCAGCGTCGCCTCGTGCACGACCACGCAGCGCCCGGTTTTCTTCACTGAGGCGACTATTGTGTCGAGATCGAGCGGCAACAAAGTCCTGAGATCGATGATCTCGGCATCGATGCCGGTCTCCTCCGCGGCGGCCTCGGCGACATAGACCATGGTGCCATAGGCAAGCACGGTGACGGCAGCGCCCGGCCGTCGGATCACCGCCTTGCCGAGCGGGACCGTGTAGTGGCCGTCGGCGACCTCGCCGAGTTCGTGCTTCGACCAAGGCGTCACCGGGCGGTCGTGATGGCCGTCGAAGGGGCCGTTGTAGAGCCGCTTTGGCTCCAGGAAGATCACCGGGTCGGGATCCTCGATCGCCGAAATCAGCAGGCCCTTGGCGTCATGCGGATTGGATGGCACCACGACCTTCAGGCCGGAGACATGGGTGAACAGCGCCTCCGGGCTCTGGCTGTGGGTCTGGCCTCCGAAGATGCCGCCGCCGGTCGGCATCCGCACCACGATCGGGCAGGTGAAATCGCCATTCGAGCGGTAGCGCAGCCGCGCCGCCTCCGAGACGATCTGGTCGTAGGCCGGATAAACATAGTCGGCAAACTGCACCTCGACGCAAGGCTTCAGGCCGTACGCCGCCATGCCGATGGCCGAGCCGACAATGCCGGCCTCGCTGATCGGCGCGTCGAAGCAGCGGCTCTTGCCGTATTTCGCCTGCAGGCCCTGCGTGCAGCGGAAGACGCCGCCGAAAAAGCCGACGTCCTCGCCATAGACGATGACGCGTTCGTCGCGCGCCATCGACACGTCCATGGCATCGCGGATCGCCTCGATCATGGTCCGTCTTGGCATGGTCAGACCCCTGCCTGCTGGCGCTGGCGCCTCAGATGCGGCGGCATCTCGGCATAGACGCCTTCGAACATGTCGCGCGCCGACGGCTTGCCGCCGGCATGCAACGTGCCGTGGCGCTCGGCCTCCCTTTGCGCCGCGATTACCGTTTCGAGGATTTCCGCTTCGGCCTGTGCGTGGCGCTCGTCCGACCAGACGCCGCGCTGGATGAGGTGGTTCTTCAACCGGACGACCGGGTCGCCGAGCGGCCAGGCGTCGGACTCTGCTTTCGGCCGGTAGGCGGACGGATCGTCGGAGCTCGAATGCGCACCGACGCGGTAGGTGACATATTCGACCAGCGTCGGCCCGAGATTGCTGCGCGCCCGCTCCGCCGCCCATTTGGCCACCGCATGCACGGCAAGATAGTCATTGCCGTCGACGCGCAGCGAAGGGATGCCGAAGCCGAGGCCCCGCGCGGCGAAGGTCCCGGAGCCGCCGCGCGCAATGCCCTGGAAGGTCGAGATCGCCCACTGGTTGTTGACGACGTTCAGCACGACCGGCGCCTTGTAGGTCGAGGCGAACACCAGGGCTGCATGGAAGTCGGATTCCGCCGTCGAGCCGTCGCCGATCCAGGCGGCGGCGATGCGTGAATCATTGGAGATCGCCGAAGCCATCGCCCAGCCGACCGCCTGGATATATTGCGTCGCCAGATTGCCGGAGATTGAGAAGAAACCATGCTCCTTCGACGAGTACATGATCGGCAATTGCCGCCCCTTCAGCGGATCGGCCTCGTTCGAATAGATCTGGTTCATCATCGTGACCATCGGATAGCCGTCGGCGATGAGCAGACCGGCTTGCCGATAGGTCGGAAAATTCATGTCGCCCGGCGCCAGCGCCTTGCGGAAGGCGCAGCTCACTGCCTCTTCGCCGAGATGCTGCATGTAGAACGAGGTCTTGCCCTGGCGCTGCGCCATCTGCATGCGCTGATCGAAGCTGCGCAGCGTCATCATATGGCGCAACCCCTCCAGCAGCTCGTCGTCGGAAAGCAGGCCGGCCCACGGCCCGACGGCCTCGCCGTTGCGGTTGAGCACACGGATGATCGAAAACGCCATGTCACGGATGGTGCGCGGATCGACATCGATCTCGGGGCGCGGCACCGAGCCGGCCTTGGGTATCGTCACATTGGAGAAATCGGGCGTCCCGCCCGGCCGCACTTCCGGTTCCGGCACATGGAAGCGCAACATTCCAGCATCGGCCATGACCTTCGTCCTCCAATGTTGCCCGATCTTCGCACACCGCCAGACCAGTGCCAAATCGTTGGGTAAAGCTTCGCCGTCGTCGCAGCTGACTGCTGCCCCGAGGGACAAGATGCAGATATGGCGGCGAAATTTCTTGTCGATCTTTTCCGGCGCCGCGCAATTTGGCGAATGGTCCGGCCTGATCTGGCGCAAGAGCCAGGAAATTCTGCAAAGGGTCGTTCGGTCGAGTTCCTTCGCGCCCCCCTCTGGCCTGCCGGCCATCTCCCCCACGAGGGGGGAGATCGGATGTCGCAACTGCCTTCGCCAATCTTCAACGTGGAAGAAAGAGCGCCGGAGCCGAAACTGCCAATCTCCCCCCGTGTGGGGGAGATGTCCGGCAGGACAGAGGGGGGCGCTGTCCCGCCGGCGTCTTGCACAATACCTCGAACCCTCCGTTCACCCCGCGCCCACGCCATGCTAACCATCCCCCATGGCACAGAAGAAAGCATACGAGGTCGATTCCTGGCTCGCGAAGCCTGATCCGCGCGTCTCGATCGTCCTGATCTACGGTCCCGATCGCGGGCTTGTCGCCGAGCGCGCCAAGGCATTCGCCGGCAGAATCGGCCTGCCGCTCGACGATCCGTTCTCGGTGGTCAGGCTCGACGGCTCGGAGATCGACCGCGATGAGGGCCGTCTGCTCGACGAGGCCCGCACCGTGCCGATGTTTTCGGATCGCCGCCTGCTCTGGGTGCGCAATGCCAGCGGCCAGAAGGCTCTGGCCGACGACGTCAAGGCGCTTGTCACGGAGCCCGCGCGCGATGCGATCATTCTCATCGAAGCCGGTGACCTGAAGAAGGGCGTCGGCCTGCGCTCGATCGTCGAGGCAGCCGACAACGCCATGGCGCTGCCTTGCTACGCCGACGAGGCCAGGGACATCGATGCGGTCATCGACGACGAATTGCGCAAGGCCGGCATGTCGATGGCGCTCGACGCAAGGCAGGCGCTGCGCCGCAATCTTGGCGGCGACCGGTTGGCCTCGCGCGGCGAGATCGAAAAGCTGGTGCTCTATGCCCATGGCCAGAAGGAAATCGGCCTCGACGACGTCAAGGCGACATCGGGCGATGTCTCAGGCGCGTCTTTCGACGATGCCGTCGATGCCGTACTCGAAGGCAAGATCGGCGATTTCGACACCGCCTTCACCCGCCATTGCCAGTCCGGCGGCCAGCCCTTCCTGGTGCTGTCGTCGGCGATGCGGCAATTGCAGGCGATGCAAGCCATGCGCGGCCAGATGGACGCCGGCGGCCGCAACGCCGCCTCGGTCGTTGCCGGGGCGCGCCCCCCGGTTTTTTTCTCACGGCGCAAGCTTGTGGAACGAGCGCTCGAACGCTGGAACGGCGAGGCGCTGGGCCGCGCGCTCAACCGTCTGCAGACCGCCGTGCTGCAGACCCGACGGAGGCCGGATCTGTCGGTCGCGCTGGCGCGGCAGGCGCTGCTCGGTATTGCGGTGGAGAGCGCCAGGCTGGCGCAGCGCGGATGATCTCCCCCCTCGAGGGGGAGATGTCGCCGAAGGCGACAGAGGGGGTCGCCGCGCGTGAAGCGCCGACGCGTTCTTCTCCCGCAGCATCAGCCGAGCCCGGTCGGACTGACCCCCTCTGGCCGCTTCGCGGCCATCTCCCCCTCAAGGGGGGAGATACGCGGCCGCGCTGATTTCGCCAATTGCCAACGCCCAAAAAGCAAGGGCCGACACAAATGCCGGCCCTTCCCTTTAACCTTAAGCCAGAACTTCATTTGCCGGCTAAATATCGCGATACTTAAGCGACCTACCGCTCTTGCTTAAGCCGTCGGCACAATTCGTCGAGTTGCTCCAGCGTCCGGTAGGAGACCTGGAGCACCCCACCCTTCCCCTTGTGCTCGATTGACACGATCATGCCGATCGTATCGGTCATCAGCTTCTCCAGCGCCAGCGTGTCGGCATCCTTTTGCGCCGGTTCGGCCTTCTTTGGCGCGGCTGGCGCGCCGGCCGGCATCTGCGCCAGCGCCTCGGCCTGGCGCACCGAAAGCCCGTCCTCGACGATCCGCTTGGCAAGGCCTGCCGGGTCTTCCGCAGTCACCAGCGTGCGGGCATGGCCGGCCGACAGCGCCCCATCGACCAGCATGTCGCGGATCACCTCGGGCAGCTTCAACAGCCTGAGCGTGTTGGCGACATGGCTGCGGCTCTTGCCGATGACATTGCCGAGATCGGCCTGGGTGTAGCCGTGGTCGTCGATCAGCTGCTGATAGCCCTGCGCCTCCTCGACCGGATTGAGGTCCGCGCGCTGGACGTTTTCGATGATCGCCAGTTCCAGCGCGGTGCGGTCATTGACATCGCGCACGATGATCGGGATCTCGCTCAGCCCGGCGCGCTGTGCCGCGCGCCAGCGCCGCTCGCCGGCGATGATCTCGTAGCGGCCGGGCTGCGAGGGCGACGGCCGCGCCACCACCGGCTGCACCACACCATGTTCGCGGATCGACTGCGCAAGATCGGTCAGCTCGGCATCGCCGAAGTGCCGGCGCGGGTTTTTTGGATTGGGGCTGATGAACTCGATCGGCACCTTGCCGTCGGCGTTCATGCCCTGCTTTTCCACCGCTGCCGGGCGATCGATTTCGCCGATCAGCGCCGCCAGTCCCCGCCCCAGTCTTTTTCTTGAAAGGTCTTCAGTCATCATCCGTCCAGATCGTTTCGGTATCGAATCGGCTTCTTTCGTATCGCTGTAGCAAAACCCGGCAAGCCTTTACGCGGCGCGCAATTTGCGCTCGCGGCGGATCACTTCGGAGGCAAGCTGCAGATAGGCCTGGCTGCCCGAGCATTTGAGGTCGTAGAGGATCGCCGGCTTGCCGTAGGACGGCGCCTCGGACACCCGGACATTGCGCGGGATGATGGTCTCGTAGACCTTGTCGCCCATATGCGCCCTGACATCCTGCACCACCTGGTTGGCGAGATTGTTGCGGCCGTCATACATGGTCAGCACGATGCCCTGGATGATCAGATCCGGATTGATCGTGCGGCGCACTTGCTCGACCGTTTCGAGCAGCTGGCTGAGGCCTTCCAGCGCGAAGAATTCGCATTGCAGCGGAACAAGAACAGAATCGGCTGCCGCCATTGAATTCAAAGTCAAAAGATTGAGCGAAGGCGGGCAGTCTATCAGTACATAGCCGAAGGGCGCGCCACGCTCGCTCGCCGCGCGCAGCGCATTGCGCAGCTTGAGCACCCGGTCGGGTGCCGAAGCAATCTCCATCTCGATGCCGAGCAGGTCGAGCGTCGACGGCACGATCGACAGGCCTGGCACCGCCGTCGGGATCGCCGCAGCTTCCAAGTCCAGCTCGCCCGTCAGCACGTCATAGGACGAGACGGTGCGGTCCTTGCGGTCGATGCCAAGGCCCGTCGAGGCATTGCCTTGCGGATCGAGGTCGACGATCAGCACCTTTTCGCCGATCGCCGCCAGCGCCGTGGCCAGATTGATGGCGGTCGTCGTCTTGCCGACGCCGCCCTTCTGGTTGGCTACGGTGATGATTCGAGGGCCGTTCTTCATCATGGGTCTATGCCAGAAATTCATTCCGAGGTCGCCAGTCAAAGGGAATCACAAGTCAGCGAGGTCGCAAGCCAGACAGTTCGAGGATGACGCCATGGGCGTCGGTCACACTGGCATGTTCTACCAGATCGAAGGACCATCGTTGAGTGCTTTCTGCCACTTCGGCGCGGTAATCCCGGCCTTTGTGGAACAGCGCGCGCGACCCCATGGTCAGCCAGGGCGCCGACAGGTCGAACAGCAAAGGGAGCGAAGCCAGCGCCCTCGCCGTGACGATTTGCGGTGCTGTAACAAGGGGATAGCTGTCATCGATGCGACGCGCGACGATTCGCGCGGGCAGGTTGAACTGGCCGACGACCGTTTGCAGGAACGACGCTTTTTTCCGATTGCTTTCAACGAGATCGATGCTGGCGCCGTCACGCTCGTCAAGCAGAAAGGCAAGCACCAAGCCCGGGAAGCCGCCGCCCGAGCCCAGATCGACCCAGCTCTTCGCCTCGGGCGCGAGTCGCGCAAGTTGCGCACTGTCGAGGATGTGACGGCCCCAGACATCGTTCATCGTGGAGGGCGCGGCAAGATTTATGCTGCGGTTCCACTTCTGGAACACCTGCTCGAATTCGACCAGGCGATCGAATGTTTCACGTGAAACCGGGCCGGCTGCCTCTTGCAGGCTCGCCCAGGACGCTGGGCTCACGCAACATCCCTTTGCGCATTCTTCTGTAGGGCCGCCTCGGCGTTGCGGACATGCGCCACGATGATCGCCAGCGCCGCCGGCGTCATGCCCTCCATGCGCTGCGCATCGGCTATCGAACGCGGCTGGCGTGCCCGCATCTTCTGCTTCAGTTCGTTGGACAGGCCTGGCACCGCGGCGAAATCAAGGGAAGCCGGGATCAGCCGGCTCTCCTCATGCCTGATCTGCGTGACATCGGCCTGCTGGCGATCAAGGTAAACGGAATATTTCGCTTCCGTTTCAAGGCGTTCCGCCGTCTTGGCGCCGATCGCGCCGAAATCGGGCGCAATCCGCGCCAGCCAGGCGATGTCGACGCCGGGGTAGGCCAGCAATTCATAGGCCGAGCGGCGCACACCGTCCTTGTTGATCTCCAACCCATGGCGCGCCGCCTCATTGGGTGTCAGGCTGGTGCCAAGCGCCAGCGCCCGCGCCTTCCCCAGATCCTGCACGACCCCATTGAATCGCTGTGTGCGTTCCTGCGACGCGATCCCGAGCTTCGTGGCCAAAGGCGTCAGCCGCTCATCGGCATTGTCCGCCCTGAGCGACAACCGGAACTCGGCCCGCGACGTGAACATGCGATAGGGCTCGCTGATGCCGCGGCTGGTCAGATCGTCGACCATCACGCCGATATAGGCCTCGGTGCGGCTGAGCACGATTTCTTCACTTCCCGACTCCTTGCGGGCAGCATTCAGGCCAGCCAGCAAGCCTTGCGCGCCGGCTTCTTCATAGCCCGTTGTGCCATTGATCTGCCCAGCCAGGAAAAGACCCGAGATCCGCCTCGTCTCCAGCGTCGGCTCGAGCTCGCGCGGATCGACATGATCATATTCGATGGCATAGCCGGGCCGAAGCATGGTTGCACGCTCCAGGCCGGGAATGGTCTTCAATATGTCGAGCTGCACATCCTGGGGCAGCGAGGTCGAAATGCCGTTTGGGTAGACGGTGTCATCATCCAGCCCCTCAGGCTCGAGGAATATCTGATGGCCCTCACGGTCGCCGAACTTGACGATCTTGTCCTCGATGGACGGACAGTAGCGCGGCCCCACGCCTTCGATCGACCCGGAATACATGGCGGAACGGCCGAGATTGGCGCGGATCAATTCGTGGGTGGCTGTCGTCGTGCGCGTGATGCCGCAATGGATCTGCGGATTCTGGATAACATCCGTCATCAAGGAGAACGGTACGGGATCTTCATCCGCCGCCTGGCTCTCCAGCGACGCCCAGTCGATGGTCCGGCCGTCAAGCCGCGGCGGCGTGCCGGTCTTCAGCCGCCCCAGCCTGAAGCCTGCACGGCTCATTGTCGCCGACAGGCCAAGGCTGGCCTGTTCGTTCATGCGGCCAGCGACGATCTTCTTCTCGCCGATATGGATCAGCCCGCGCAGAAATGTCCCGGTGGTCAGCACCACGGCGCCGCAGGCGAGGCGCCTGCCGTCGGCCAGCAGCACCGCCGCCACGCGCCCATCGTCGATTTCGAAATCCAGCACCTCGCCCTCGACCACGTCGAGATCGTTCTGCTGCCGAATCGCTGCTTGCATGGCAAGGCGATAGAGCTTGCGGTCGGCCTGCGTGCGCGGTCCACGCACCGCCGGCCCTTTGCGGCGGTTGAGCAGGCGGAACTGGATGCCGGCCGCATCGGCGACGCGGCCCATCAGCCCGTCCATGGCGTCGATCTCGCGAACCAGATGGCCCTTGCCAAGGCCGCCGATCGCCGGATTGCAGGACATGACGCCGATGGTGTCGAAGCGCAGCGTCACCAGGGCGGCCCGCGCCCCGGCGCGCGCGGCAGCACTGGCCGCCTCGCAACCCGCATGGCCGCCGCCCACCACAACCACATCATAGCGATCGGTCATTTCCAGTCTTCCAGTTTCAGGGTGGTCGACACATGTGCCCGAGAGCGCCTGCTGTCAAGGACGCAGGCAGACTCGTTTCACGTGAAACAATGAAAACGAGCGATACCTCGTGGACTTCGTCATCCTAGGGCGAAGCAAGGAGCGAAGCGACGCAGCGCAGACCCTGGGATCCATGCCGCGACATCGATGGCAAACGAAGGCCTGCCCGAATCGAGTGCTTTTTCTGCGCGTTAGTTCAATGATAAAAGCGTGCTGACAGAGACCATTCCGAATCGTTGCGTCCTTCGGCTGAGGTAACGGCATGGATCCTAGGGTCTGCGCTCCGCTTCGCGTTCGCTACGCCCTAGGATGACGAGCGATTGCAGTTGCCCATGTTTCACGTGAATCCTTTACCCGTCGCCGCTCCGTAGTGTTTCACGTGAGTCATTTCCCGATGCAGAACTGCGAGAAGATGACGTCCAGCAAATCCTCGACGTCAACCGACCCGACGATCCGCCCGAGCCGGTCAGCCGCCAGGCGCAATTCCTCGGCCCGCAACTCCTGGCCGCGCCCGTCCTCGGCCAGAGCCGCAAGCAGAAACCGCTTCGTCTCGTTAAGAAGTTCCACATGCCGCAGCCGCGACGGCAGAGTATCGCCAGCCTGACCGATCTCCGCCGCGGCGCGGCGTCCGATCTCAACCAGCAACTCTGGTACACCGTCGCCATCTCGAACGGAAATGGCGGCGTCATAATCTGCCGCCGGCAACTCCGACTCGATCAAGTCGGCCTTTGTTCCAATCCTTAACACCGGCGCGTCGGTCGGTATCGCGCCGACTGGAACCGGATCGGCCATGTCCTCCAGCACGAGCAAGAGGTCAGCGCCATGTGCCTTGGCCCGAGCTTTCTCTATGCCGATCGCCTCGACCTTGCCTGGTGCTTCGCGCAGACCGGCCGTATCGGTCACCCTGACCCGTACGCCATTGAGATCCAGCGCCACTTCGAGCAGGTCGCGGGTCGTGCCGGGCTCATCGGTAACGATCGCCGCCTCGCGTCGGGCCAGCGCGTTGAACAGGCTGGATTTCCCGGCGTTCGGGGCGCCGAGGATGACGACTTCGAACCCCTCGCGGATGATCTCGGCGGCCCGGAACCCTTCGACATGGCGGCCGATCTCGTCGACCATCGCCCCGACGTCCGACCACACCGCGTCGGCAACCGATCCCGGCACGTCGTCTTCGTCGGCGAAGTCGATCTCGGCTTCGATCATCGCCCGCGCATGGATGAGCCGCCGGCGCCAGCCGAGATAGAGCTCGCTTTGCACGCCCTCGGCATTCCGCACGGCAAAGCGCCTTTGTGCCTCGGTCTCGGCGTTGACCAGATCGGCCAGCGCTTCGGTCTCGACCAAGTCGACCTTGCCGTTAAGGAAAGCGCGCCGGGTGAATTCGCCGGGCTCGGCATGCCTGACGCCATCGAAGCCCGCGATCGTCTCCAGCATTTTGGCCGCGACAGCCCGTCCGCCATGAACATGGAACTCGGCGACATCCTCGCCGGTAAAGCTGTGGGGAGCGGGGAAGAAGACGACCAGGCCGGTGTCGAGCAATATCCCATCCGGTGCCCGGAGCTTGCGCAGCGTCGCGACGCGGTCCTTAACCATAGCGCCGGCAATCGTTTCGATAACGAATCGAGTCCGCGCGCCCGAAATGCGGATCACCGCAATGCCGGCGGGCAGGCGGCCGCTGGAAAGAGCAACGATGGAATTGCCTGAAATCATTTGCTCGCTCTATTCAACCGCCCTAGCTTCCCCGGAGAACCGTCCCACCAAACCGAGTTGCTCCGTGACGTTGCCCGCGCAAAACCTGCTTGCCGAAGAAGCCAGCCCCTATCTGCAGCAGCATAGCGGCAATCCGGTGCATTGGCGGGCCTGGTCGCCCGCGGCCCTTGCCGAAGCCAGGGCGCTGGACCGGCCGATCCTGCTCTCTGTCGGCTACGCCGCCTGCCACTGGTGCCACGTCATGGCGCATGAGAGCTTCGAGAACGACGACGTCGCCGCCGTCATGAACCGTCTCTTCGTCAATATCAAGGTGGACCGCGAGGAACGGCCCGACATCGACCAGATCTACATGGCCGCGCTGTCCTCGATGGGCGAGCAGGGCGGCTGGCCGCTGACCATGTTCCTGACCCCGGGCGGCAAACCGTTCTGGGGCGGGACCTATTTCCCGCGCGAGGCGCGCTACGGCCGCCCCGGCTTCATCCAGGTGATGGAAGCGGTCGACAAGGCCTGGCGCGACAAGCGGCCGAGCCTCAACCAGAGCGCCGACGGGCTGACCAGCCATGTCGAGGCGCGGCTGGCCGGTGGCCATGCCAAGGCGGCGCTCGACCGCGCCACGCTGGAAAACCTCGCCCGCGGCATCGACGGTATCATCGACAGGGATCTGGGCGGCCTGCGCGGCGCGCCAAAGTTCCCCAATGCGCCGTTCATGCAAACGCTCTGGCTGTCCTGGCTGCGCGACGGCGTCGCTTCCCATCGCGACGCTGTCCTCATCAGCCTCGAAAAGATGCTGGCGGGCGGCATCTATGATCATCTCGGCGGCGGCCTGAGCCGCTATTCGACCGACGCCGAATGGCTGGTGCCGCATTTCGAAAAAATGCTCTACGACAACGCCCAGCTGATCCGCCTGTGCAACTGGGCCTATGCGGCATCGGGCAATGATTTGTTCCGGGTACGAATCGAAGAGACGATAGACTGGCTGCTGCGCGAGATGTGCGTCGAGGGCGGCACCTTCGCTGCCAGCCTCGATGCCGACAGCGACGGCGAGGAGGGGCTTTTCTACACGTGGGGCAGGGAGGAGATCGAAACCGTCCTCGGCGACGAATCACCCTTGTTTTTCAAGTACTCCACGCTTTCCAGCCCGCATGGCTGGGAGGGCAAGCCGATCCTCCACCAGACAACGGCCCAGCAGGTGCGGAGCGTGGCCGATCGCGGCCGGCTGGTTCCGCTGAAGGAACGGCTGCTGGCAACGAGAGAAAGCCGCGTCAGGCCTGGACGCGACGGCAAGGCCCTGACCGACTGGAACGGCTTGATGATCACGGCCTTGGCCGAGGCGGGGCGATCCTTGGACCGGCCCGACTGGATCGAAGGGGCTGAAATTGCTTTCGCCCATATCGCCAATGCCGGGCAGGACAAGCGACTGCCGCATTCGATGCTGGGCGCCAAGAAGCTGTTTCCGGCTCTATCCAGCGATTATGCCGCCATGACCAACGCCGCGATTGCGCTGTTCGAGGTCACAGGCAACTCAAACTACGTTGATCGGGCAGGGCAATTCATCGAACAGCTCGACCACTGGCACCAGGATGAGAACAAGACCGGCTACTATCTGACCGCGTCGGACAGCACCGATGTGCCGATCCGCATCCGGGGCGATGTCGACGAAGCCATTGCTTCGGCCACTGGCCAGATCATCGAGGCTCTGGTCCGGCTGTCTTCGGTCACTGGCGATCTCGACCTGCAGGAGAGGGCGTGGACAATAGCCGAACACGCGGCCGGCCGCGCCGCCCACCAGGCCCATGGCCAGGCCGGCATCGTCAACGCCTGCGCTTTGGCACTCGAACCGCTGAAGCTGGTGATCGTCGACAGTCCGGTGAATCCAACGCTTGTTCCGGTTGCGAATCGAAATCCAGACCCGCGCCGGGTGGATATCGTTGTGCCCATCGGTACGGAAGCGAATCGGCCAACATTGCCCGGCGGCATCCTGCCGCCGACCGACAAGCCCGGCGCCTGGCTTTGCACGGGACAGGTGTGTTTGCCGGTGGTGAGGGAAGCCGAAGAGTTGGAAGGGTTATTGCGGCGAAGATAGGATTCGTCATCCTATGGCGAAGCAAGGAGCGAAGCGACGCGGCGCAGACCATAGGATCCATGCCGTGACTTTCGAGCTCTACAACGGGGGAGATTCTGCTCCGCTGTTTTCTCCGGCAAACCTCACGGCATGGATCCTCGGGTCAAGCCCGAGGATGACGAAGGCGAGGGGGCAGCCAACGCCCCAACCGCTTACGTATTCATCGAATCGAAGAAATCCGCATTCGTCTTGGTCTGCTTCAGCTTGTCGATCAGGAACTCGATCGCGTCGGTCGTTCCCATCGGCGCGAGAATCCGGCGCAGCACGAAGACCTTCTGCAGGTCCTGCTTGGAGACCAGAAGGTCTTCCTTGCGGGTGCCGGACTTCAGGATGTCCATGGCCGGGTAGATGCGCTTGTCCGCCACCTTGCGGTCGAGCTGGATTTCGCAGTTGCCGGTGCCCTTGAACTCTTCGAAGATGACTTCGTCCATGCGGCTGCCGGTATCGATCAGCGCGGTGGCGATGATGGTCAGCGAACCGCCTTCCTCGATATTGCGGGCAGCACCGAAGAAGCGCTTCGGCCGCTGCAGCGCATTGGCGTCGACACCACCGGTCAGCACCTTGCCGGATGACGGCACCACGGTGTTGTAGGCGCGGCCAAGCCGGGTGATCGAATCGAGCAGGATGACGACGTCGCGGCCATGCTCGACCAGGCGCTTGGCCTTCTCGATAACCATTTCGGCGACCTGGACGTGGCGCACGGCCGGCTCGTCGAAGGTCGAGGAGATCACCTCGCCCTTCACCGAGCGCTGCATGTCGGTCACTTCCTCCGGCCGCTCGTCGATCAAAAGCACGATCAGGTAGCATTCCGGATGATTGGCCGTGATCGAGTGGGCGATGTTCTGCATCAGCACGGTCTTGCCGGTGCGCGGCTGCGCGTTGATCAACGCGCGCTGGCCCTTGCCGATCGGCGCCACCAAGTCGATGACGCGCGCCGAAATGTCCTTGCTGGTCGAATTCTCGATCTCCATCTTCAGCCGTTTGGTCGGATAAAGCGGCGTCAGATTATCGAAGTGGATCTTGTGGCGGATCTTCTCAGGGTCATCGAAATTGATGGTGTTGACCTTGAGCAGGGCGAAATAGCGCTCGCCTTCCTTCGGGCTGCGGATCGGCCCTTCGACGGTATCGCCGGTCTTCAGTGAAAAGCGGCGGATCTGCGAGGGCGAGATGTAGATATCGTCGGGACCCGGCAGATAATTGGCATTGGCCGAGCGCAGGAAGCCGAAACCGTCCTGCAGCACTTCGACGACGCCGTCGCCGATGATCTCGATCTCCTGCGCTGCCAGCTTCTTCAGGATGGCGAACATCAGCTCCTGCTTGCGCATGACGCTGGCATTCTCGACCTCGAGCGATTCGGCATAGGCGATCAGCTCTGGTGGTTTCTTGTTCTTGAACTCGGTGAGTTTCATTTCTTGCATAGACGGACTCTGAATCGGATTTGGGAAAAAAATCGGCGGGATGCGACAAATGCCGGGCGCGGCCGAAAGCGATTAAGGGGCGGCGCATGACGGGAAGGAAGACCCGTCTTTTATCGTCGGTCGGGTGAAAGAGCAAGCCGCCTTTTGCTGGTCACGCCAGCAGCGCCATAAAGCGTCAGAACGGCTTCACGATAACCAGCACGACAATGACGATCATCAGCAATGTGGGGATCTCGTTGACGATCCGCCAGTGCCTCGCCGTTTTTTCGTTGCGATCCTCGGCGAATTTGCGCACGGCGCCCGCCAGATAGCCGTGCACGGCGGAGAGGCCAAGCACTGCCGCGATCTTGGCATGCAGCCAGCCGCCGTGGAAACCGAAGCCCTTCCAGGCAAGCCAGAGGCCGAACGCCCAGGTGACGACCATCGCCGGATTGATGATGCCGCGCAGCAGTCGGCGCTCCATCACCTTGAAGGTTTCCGACTGCACCGAACCCTTTTCCGCGTCGGCATGATAGACCAGCAACCGCGGCAGATAGAGCATGCCGGCCATCCACGAGATGACGGCAATCACATGGATCGCCTTCGCCCATGGATAGAAATCGTCCGGCCCGAACAGGAACAGCAGCCCGGCCAGCACCAGGAAAACGGCAATCGCGATTGCCGCCCGGCGCATCGCCGTTGCGCCACCATTGGCACCACCTTCCTGGCTGCCTTTGCCCATCATCGTCATGATGCGCTCCTCACCAGCTTCACCATCTGCTCGACATGCGCCAGCGGCGTCTCCGGGGTGATGCCATGGCCGAGATTGAAGATCAGGGGCCCATTGCCCAACGCCTTCAGGATCGCCTCCACGCCCTCGGCAAGCGCCTTGCCGCCGGCCACCAGCCGCAGCGGATCAAGATTGCCCTGGACGGCGCCATCTTGCTGCAACTCCCGCGCCGCTGTCAGCGGCACGGTCCAGTCGAGACCAAGGCCGGTCACGCCGGTCTTCCGGCGATAGCTGCGGTAATGATCGCCGGCGCCCTTGGGAAAGCCGATGATCGGAACATCGGGATGAACGGCTCGAACCTGCCTGACGATCTCGGCCACCGGCTTGACGCAGAACAATTCGAAGGACGCCTCGTCGAGCACGCCGGACCAGGAGTCGAAGATCTGCACCACATCGGCGCCGGCTTCGATCTGGCGAATGAGGTAGGCAGCGGAATGATCGGCCAGCACCTTGAGCAGTCGAGAGAAAGCCGCCGGCTCGCGATAGGCGAACAGCCGCGCCGGCGCCTGGTCGGGCGTGCCATGTCCGGCGATCATGTAGGTCGCCACCGTCCACGGTGCGCCGCAAAAGCCGATCAGCGTCGTCCCGCCGGGCAATTTCGCCCGCAACCGGCGCACCGCCTCATAGACCGGTTCGAGATTCACGTGAAACGTTTCGCCATCGAGAGCCGAAATCTCCGCGGCCGAGATCGGCGTCAGCAGCGGGCCGCGGCCTTCCTCGAAGCGCACGTCGCGGCCCAGCGCATGCGGCACGACAAGAATATCGGAAAACAGGATCGAGGCGTCGAAGCCAAAGCGCTCGATCGGCTGAAGGGTCACCTCGACGGCAAGATCGGGATTGTAGCAAAGATCGAGGAACGAGCCGGCGCGTTTGCGTGTCTCCCGGTATTCCGGCAGGTAGCGGCCGGCCTGACGCATCATCCAGAGCGGCGGCGGCGATGCCGTTTTGCCCTTCAGCACGTCCAGCATGATGCGGTTTTCAGGCATTCAGCGCTCGCCTCTCCAGGCTTCTCTATAATCAAATATTCTATTTTTAAGAATCTTCTGATTCTAAGAGTCTGTTGGTTGTGGTGGTTGTCACCTGTCCCGCTTTACCCCGGCAAAGACCAGCCAGCATATTGTCGCGTGCTTCTCCATCGGGATTGTAGGACTTTGTGGAAGGTCGGGAATCGCCCACTGGACTCAATGGCTTATCGCCGACCCGGGGAAAACGGCCCTGTGGATGACACAAAGGCAAAAACACTCGTCCACGGATTTGTCCCCAGCGCCCCGGCGAAGTCGACAGCGCATCGAATTGTGGACAAACCAGCATCTGATACAGTCGCCCCCGGCCGGGCGATCTTTCCGTCCGAGCTTATCCACATTGGCCCACAGCCTGGAATGACCCCCTGTGAACAAACCGCAGAGCTTCTTTCACCTCCATTTGATTTCCGATGCCACCGGCGAAACGCTGCTCGCCGCCGGCCGCGCCGCGTCGGCGCAATACAAGGACGCGCGCGCCATCGAGCATATCTATCCGCTGATCCGCACCGAAAAGCAGGTGGCGAAGGTGTTCGAGGATATCGAGGAGGAGCCGGGCATCATCCTCTACACCGTCGTCGACCAGAAGCTCGCCCGCGGCATCGACGAGCGCTGCGCCACAATGGGCCTGCCTTGCGTCTCGGTGCTGGAGCCGGTGCTGACGGTGTTCCAATCCTATCTCGGCACCCCGGCCGGCCGGCGCGTCGGCGCCCAGCACGTGCTCGACGCCGACTATTTTCGCCGCATCGATGCGCTCAACTTCACCATGGACCATGATGACGGCCAGCTGCCGGCCAATATGGACGATGCCGACGTCGTGCTGATCGGCATTTCGCGCACCTCGAAGACGCCGACCAGCATCTATCTCGCCAATCGCGGCATCAAGACCGCCAACATCCCGATCGTGCTGGGCGTGCCGGTGCCGGAAAGCCTGGTCTACGCCCAGACCCCGCTGATCGTCGGGCTGATCGCCACCGCCGAGCGCATCTCGCAGGTTCGCCAGAACCGCATCCTGTCCAACACCACTTCCTATGAGCCGACCGACTATGTCGACCGCGCCGCGATCAACGAGGAGCTTGCCTATGCCCGCCAGATCTGTACCCGGCATGGCTGGCCGATGATCGATGTCAGCCGCCGCTCGATCGAGGAAACGGCGGCGGCCATCGTTGCCCTGCGTGGGAAGAACAGATAATGAGGCAAAAGAGCCAAAGGGCCGCCAAATCATTCAACGCTGCGAAGATCGAAGGTCACGGCATGGATCCTAGGGTCTCCGCCACGTCGCTTCGCTCCTTGCTCCGCCCTAGGATGACGAAGCGAGGATTGTTTCGGCCAATCTCGAAGGGTTTCGCAATCAGGCTCCGTCTTGCGACGCAAGTGCCAGTCTCAGACATCTGCGATTGGGCAAAGCCCCCATGCCTTCGTCATCCTAGGGCGGAGCAGGAGCGAAGCGACGTCGCGAAGACCCTAGGATCCATGCCGTTACGGTGACCATAGGATGCAACGGTCCTGCGGCAAAACCAACGAGGGGAGCGAAAAATCATGGCCGAAACAATCATCCTCGCTTCGGGCAGTCCGTTCCGCAAGGCGATGCTCGTCAATGCCGGCGTCGCCATCGAGGCGGTTCCGCCTGAAGTCGATGAGCGCGCGCTCGAGGCGCCCTTGCAGGACAGCGGCATTTCGCCGGAGGACGTCGCCCTGGTGCTCGCCGAAGCCAAGGCCACCGAGGTCAGCGAGCGCCGGCCCGGGGCCGTGGTGCTCGGCTGCGACCAGACGCTGTCGCTCGGCGACGAAGTGTTCCACAAGCCGGCCGACATGGAGGGCGCTCGCCGCCATCTCCTGGCACTGTCGGGCAAGACCCATCAGTTGAACAGCGCCGCGGTGCTTGCCCGTGACGGCGAGATTCTGTGGCGTCATGTCGGCGTCGCCAGCCTGACCATGCGAAAACTCGACCCGGCCTTCATCGGCCGCCATCTGGCGCGTGTCGGCGCCAAGGCGCTGGCCAGCGTCGGCGCCTATCAGATCGAGGGTGAGGGCATCCAGCTCTTCGAGAGAATAGAGGGCGACTATTTTACGATTGTCGGCCTGCCGCTGCTGCCGGTGCTGGCGAAGCTGCGCGAGCTCGGAGCCATCGATGGTTGAAGGGTCGAAAAAAGCCTTCGTCACCGGCCATCCCATCGCGCATTCGAGGTCGCCGAAGATCCACGCCTACTGGCTGGCCAAATACGGCATCGACGGCAGCTACCGGGCGATCGATGTCGCGCCGGCCGATCTTGCCGAATTCGTGCAAACACTCGCGGCAAACGGCTACCGGGGCGGCAACGTCACCATTCCGCACAAGGAGGCGGCCTTTGCTCTAGTCCCTCGTCGCGACGATGCGGCCGAAGCGATTGGCGCGGTCAACACGCTGTGGTTCGAGGACGGCGCCCTGTGGGGCGGCAACACCGACGGCCATGGCTTTGCCGCCAATCTCGACGAGCATGCGCCGGGCTGGGCTTCCAATGGCCCGGCCGTGGTGCTCGGCGCCGGCGGCGCGTCGCGTGCGGTCATCCACGCTCTGATCGAGCGCGGCGTCAGCGACGTCCGCATCGTCAACCGGACGGTGGCGAGGGCTGAGGAACTCAGCCACCGCTTCGGCGGCGGCGTGTCCGCGCATGGCGTGGCGGCGACAGGCGAGTTGCTGGCCGATGCCGGCCTGCTGGTCAACACCACCGCGCTCGGCATGCATGGCAATGAAGGCCTTTCCGCCGACCCGGCGGGGCTGCCGGCCCATGCGCTCGTCACCGACCTCGTCTATGTGCCGCTGGAAACGCCGCTTCTGGCTGCCGCCCGGGCGCGCGGCCTGAAGACGGTCGACGGGCTCGGCATGCTGCTGCACCAGGCCGTGCCCGGCTTCGAGCGCTGGTTCGGCGTGCGGCCTGAAGTCACCGCCGAGCTCAGGCGGATCATTCTGGCCGATATCGGTGCCAAATGATCGTGCTCGGCCTCACCGGATCGATCGGCATGGGCAAATCGACGACGGCAAAGATGTTTGCCGAGGCGGGCGTGCCCGTGCATGATTCCGACGAGGCGGTGCACCGCCTCTATGCCGGCAAGGGCGCGCCGCTGGTCGAGGCCGCGTTTCCCGGCACCACGGTTTCCGGTGCGGTCGACCGCGCGAAGCTGGCCGGGTACGTGCTCGGCGATGGAGCGGCCTTGAAACGGCTGGAAGCGATCATCCATCCGCTGGTGCGGGCCGACGCCGATGCCTTCCTGGCCAGGAATCGCGCCGCCGGAGCGCCACTTGTCGTTCTCGATATCCCGCTGCTCTTCGAGACCGGCGGGCGGGGCCGGGTCGACAAGGTGGTGGTCGTCACCGCCCCGGCCGACATCCAGCGCGCCCGCGTGCTGGCGCGGCCGGGCATGAGCGAGGCCAAGCTGGCGGCGATCCTGGCCAAGCAGGTTCCCGATGCCGAAAAGCGTCGGCAGGCCGACTTCATCATCGATACCAGCCAAGGTTTTGAGGCCGCGCGCGCCGCGGTTGCCGCGATCATCGCCGAACTGACCGGGGATAAGTCGGGCTCCTGACGCCAGCTTTTCCATTGCCATTTTGTTCTGGTGTATATTCTGCTCGTTCAGGACGGACTGATTCGATGCGCGAGATCATCTTCGATACGGAAACCACCGGTCTCGATTCCCGCGAGGACCGCGTCATCGAGCTTGGCGGCGTCGAACTGGTCAACCGCTTCCCGACCGGCCGCACCTTCCATCACTACATCAATCCGCAGGGACGCCCGATCCATGCGGAGGCGCAGGCCGTGCACGGCATCAGTGCCGCCGACCTCGTGGGCAAGCCGACCTTTGCCGAGATTGCCGAGGAGTGGCTGGGCTTCATCGACGGCGCCAAGCTGGTCGCCCACAATGCGACGTTCGACATCGGCTTCCTCAACCTCGAATTCGGCCGTCTGGGCCACCCGGCCATCGATCCGGGCCTTGTCGTCGACACGCTGGCACTGGCGCGCCGCAGGCATCCGATGGGTCCCAATTCGCTGGATGCTCTGTGCCGGCGCTACGGCATCGACAATGGCCGCCGCACCAAGCACGGCGCGCTGCTCGATTCGGAATTGCTGGCCGAGGTCTATATCGAGCTCATCGGCGGCAAGCAGGCGGCGCTCATCCTTGACAGCGTTGCGGTGCAGGTCAACGCTGCGGGTGAAGTCGCCGACATCGACATCTCCATTGCCGCCAGGCCGATTGCCCTGCCGCCGCGCCTGACCGATGCCGAGCGCGCCGCCCATGCCGGCTTGGTCGGCTCGCTCGGCGAAAAGGCGCTGTGGCTGCGGGTTGGGGCGTCGTCGTAGGGGTAGCGTTCCTTCGCGCCTTCGTCATCCTAGGGCGGAGCAAGGAGCGAAGCGACGCAGCGCAGACCCTAGGATCCATGCCGTGACGGTTGTGCCGTGCTCCGGCGATCAGAATCGAGCGCCTACCAGCCGGTTCCACGAAAGAGCTCAAACCACTCCGGATTGGTCTTATCGATCAGCTCAATCTTCAATTGTCGCGGCCAACGCTTCAGCGACTTCTCGCGCTGGATGGCGTCGGTAATGTCGAAATATTCTTCGTACCAAACCAGCCGCTGTACACCGTACTGGCTCGTGAAGCGCGAGCCGGTGCCGGATTTGTGCTCAGGCATGCGGCGGCCAAGATCGTTGGTAACGCCGATATAAATCGTACCGCGCTTCTGGCTTGCGGTCATATAGACGTAGCCGGTCATGGTTTCAGGGTAGCGAGCGTCGGTGCGCGCACAAGCGCCATTCTGATCCGCCGCATTCTACGACCAATGTCACGGCATGGATCCTAGGGTCTGCGCTGCGTCGCTTCGCTCCTTGCTCCGCCCTAGGATGACGAAGGCATGTAGTTTACGGCAAATCGCCAGTGTTGGAGGCCTAAGACAAAAAGCCCGGCGCGA
>NZ_NWQG01000229.1:0-21544 GCF_002529485.1 Mesorhizobium sanjuanii | reverse complement strand
GGAGGGAACGCTGCCGCGTGCCTCCACTTCTTCTTTGGCGCTAAAAGGCAGGTAATTTGCCGGGGTCAGCGCCAACGGAAATCTCCCTCCCCCTTGTGGGGGGTTAGGGGTGGGGGTACTCGTAGAGCGAAAGCCTGGGCTTTCCACCTGCGATAGCCCTGCCCGCAAAGGGAGATCGGATGTCGCGTCGGCTTTCGCCAACCGCCAGCTACTCGCTCTCCCCGTCCAGCGCCGGCACCGACACGCCCGCCAGTTCCGCCGCCAGGAGCCGCGCAGCACCGGCCCGCGCGATCCTCAGCATCAGCGCCTTGCGCGTCGCCGCCGCCATGCGGTGCTCCGGCGCATCGCGCAGGATCTCGGCGCCATAGCCATCCGAGAGGATGAAGCCGCATTCTTCGGGAAAGATCTCCGAGGGCACGCCGGGATGGGTGGCAAAGAAGAAGCGATCGGAATGCAGCCGGTAGTCAGGCCATTTGCGGTCGACCCGGAAATCCTCGATCGAGGATTTGATCTCGATGATCCAGATGTCGCCCTGGCGCGTCAGCGCGATGAGGTCGGCGCGGCGGCCGGTGGCGAGCGAGATTTCGGGCAGCACATGCGCGCCCATTTCCCTGAGCAGCCGCTGCACGCCGCGCCGCACCAGCATGGCGCGCTCCGACTGGCGGCCGTCGATCAGGGGATTAAGGGGAATCGGGGAAATGATCGGCATGGGCGACACCATGTCAGATTTTGTTCACGGTTTGAACCCCCAAAGGGTGGGGCGATTATGTACTTTACAAACACGACGCCGCAGGGCTCTCCCGTATCTTTGATCGAACGATACGCGCACCAATCGCTAATTCGCTCCAACGCTACTCGAATGCAATAGTTGTAGAAATAGTCGCTTGGATGCATGGAAAGTTTCTCGGCGGCCGGATTTCGATATTTTCGCATGTTCGGTTTGTGCGGGCCACGACGAAGAAGCGTATCTTTTCGCCGGCCAGAGCATCGCAAACGGACTTTTTCTTATGCTCCTTGAGGTTTCGATAATGCAGGTCAGGGCTTTGCGTCGAGTAGATCGAGGCTTTGATCGAGCGGATGAGTTCGACTAGATTCGGCTCATTAGTCGCGCGGATGACCGCGCAGCCAACGGTAAACCATTCGCTTGCGCCATTAGGATCTATCGGCGCTACAGTCTTGATACCAGGGTCGCCAGCTTCATCGAAATAGGCAATGAAGTACGGTTCTGGTACACTCCCTCAGAGGCCATTCGACATGAAGACGACTGCCAAAGAAAAGAGTCAAGTTGAGAAGTTCCGCGAACTAGCGCGCAAGATTGAAACAGTCGATTCCGAAGAGCCGTTGAACGCGGCAATCAAGAAGGTGGCCAAGTCGCCGCCGCCGAAGGCGGATACCAAGAGCGGCAAGGACTCAAACTGAGCGGCTTTGATGGCGTTCCTTCTGGCCTTCCTACTCTGCGGAGCGGCATTCCTTGCCGTCGTGTTCATTCATCAAAACTGGTTGCGGGACCACACAAAGGACTGGGTTCCGACAACCGCAGAAGTCTTGAAGCTTATTGATGGGGGTGACGGGCCAAACAGTTATCTGCTGCAATACTCGTTTGACGGAGAGGTCTATCGCATCGAAACGAGCCCATGGCTATTTCCCGTCTGCGCTGCGAAGGGGGGCTCGATTATCACCGTTTTAGTCAATCCGAAGACTCCGCGAGAATGCGCTGGCAAGTTACCGCAGGGTGGCGGATTCGGCTGGTCCAGGGGTTCAACTTGACTGAGAATTGGGTCTGTCAAATATACAATCGCCTAGGAAAAGGCGATTGTATATTTGACAAACCCAAGGGGAAAATGGGGATGGCCCCTCTACGAGCCGGCGCCGGTTTTTGAATGCGTCTATGATAGCAGAACCCATCGGCACCAGTGGCCGGCTGGAGGTCTGAGTGGGAATTGAACCCACTACGTCGGTTTTGCAGACCGATGCGTCACCGTCCCGCCCTCAGACCTTGGTGCCTCTATGCCCAATCCATCAGCGCCTAGTCAACCTGATCGATGTCGCCATGGCGCTGGCAAAACTGACGAGACGGCTTGGCACTCGGTTTCCCTCTTATTCTGCGCCAGTTCCTCTATCGCTTTCGGGCTTCAGGTCCTTCCGCCTCCGTCATCTCGATCTCCACCGGCACGCCCCGCCGCAGCGAGTTGCCGACCGCGGTGATCGCATTGGCGCCGTCGATGATTGTCCTCGGATCGGAGCCGTCCAGTGTCTCGCAGGAAACCGTCATCCTTGCCGAAGTCGCCAGCAACGGCTTGCCTTCGAGGGTCACCGTGACGGTGACAGCAATCTTCCCGAGTTTCACGCCCATGTCCTCGGCGACATAGCGAAGATCGTTGCAGAAGCATCCGCCGATCGCCAGCGCCAGCAACTGGCCGCCGTTGAAGCCGAGGCCCATGCCGCCTGCTCTGCCTTCGGGCCGGTCGACGACGATCGTGTGCCCACCGGCCCAGCCCATCGCGGCCTGCGTGCCTTCCACCGTGCGCAGTTCGACGGTCATGGAAACCATATGTGGATATCCCCCTCGTTGCGGGTCTTCAATGCGTTGGCGTGCGGTGCTTATACAGCCGCCGAAGCGCCCTTGTCGCCATCCTCCGTACCACCCGCAATATCATCCAGGATCGGGCAGTCCGGCCGGTCGTCGCCGTGGCAGGCGTGGATCAGCTTTTGCAGGGTCGCGCGCATCGATTGCAGTTCGCGCACTTTCTCCTCTATTGCCGTGACATGGGCGGCCGCGATCTCGCGCACATCGTGGCTGGCGCGGCTGCGGTCCTGGTAGAGCGCCATCAGCTGGCGGCAATCGTCGATGGAAAAGCCCAGGTTGCGCGCGCGGCGCAGGAAAGCCAGCCGGTGGATGTCCTCGCCCGTATAGTCGCGGTAGCCGTTGCCGGCGCGCCGGGGACGAATCAGCCCGATCTCCTCATAGTAGCGGATGGTCTTGGCCGGCAGGCCGGAACGATGGGCGGCATCCCCGACATTCATGGTGACGTCCTCGACTTCCGGCAGCCCTGACGGACTGCCCCATTGATTTTGCTTCACAATCCTGTGAAGCCTGTTGCCGAAATGCCATAGTAACGCGGTTACCGGCACGTAAGCTCTCGCATATAGGCATCGCGCGCTTGGCAAGCAAAGCAAATGCCAGCATGAATGATGGCGACAAAGCGGCCTTAACGAGCCGCACTATTTTAGGCGGGGCATCGGACCTTTTTATGCGCTTGAAGTCATTTGCAATCGTCGCCGCCCTCGCGCTGTCGACCGCTATCACCGGTTGCAGCACCATCGGCTCGCGGGTGTTCTCCAACGACTACGGCGCGGTGACCGATGCCGGCTATTCATTGCCGCGTATTCCGATCGAAAAAGTGCCGTTCAAGTACCGCCGGCAAGTGGTGGAGTACGACACCAGCGAAAAGCCGGGCACCATCATCGTCGATACGCAGAACAAGTTCCTCTATTTCGTCATGGGCGACGGCGAGGCGATGCGCTACGGCATCGGCGTCGGCCGCGAGGGCTTTGAATGGCGCGGCACCGCCCGTATCGCGCTAAAGCGCGAATGGCCGACCTGGACGCCGCCTTCGGCGATGATCAAGCGCCAGCCGGAGCTTGCCAAGTTTGCCGGCGGCATGGAGCCGGGATTGAAGAACCCGCTCGGCGCGCGCGCCCTGTACCTGTTCAACAAGGGCGGCGATTCGGGCTATCGCCTGCATGGCAGCCCGGAATGGAACTCGATCGGCAAGGCGATGTCGTCGGGCTGCATCCGGCTGATGAACCAGGACATTATCGACCTCTACGACCGCACATCGGTCGGCGCCAAGGTCATCGTCCTGTAACACCAATTCTACGCGGACCGTCTAGGCAACAACTGACGTCCAAAACAGAAAACCGGGCAATTCGGCCCGGTTTTTTGTTTTTGCCCGAAGGCGATTGTTTGACCCTCTAGGAGACTTGCTCGACCTGCTGCACCTCTGGCACGAAATGCCTGAGCAGGTTCTGGATGCCGTGCTTCAACGTCGCCGTCGATGACGGGCAGCCGGCGCAGGCGCCTTTCATGTGCAGGAATACCGTGCCGTTCTCGAAGCCGCGGAAGGTGATGTCGCCACCGTCCTGGGCGACGGCCGGGCGCACCCTGGTATCGAGCAGTTCCTTGATGGTGATGACCAGTTCCTCGTCGGCCTTGTCGTAGAATTCGCCGGTCTGGCTGGTCTCGGCGGCGGGGCCGGCCTTGACCATGACCGGCGCGCCGGACATGAAATGCTCCATGATGGCGCCGAGTATCGCCGGCTTCAAATGCTGCCAGTCGGGGCCGTCCTTGGTCACGGTGACGAAGTCATAGCCGAAGAAGACGCCGGTGACGCCCGGGATCTCGAACAGCCGGCCAGCGAGCGGCGAGGCAGCCGCGGCAGCGGCTGCGTCGCGGAAATCGGCGGTGCCTTCGACAAGCACTTCCTTGCCGGGCAGGAATTTCAGCGTCGCCGGGTTTGGCGTCGATTCGGTCTGGATGAACATGGCTGTCTCCATGCCCGTTTCGGGCAATAGTTTGGAATAGTTCTAAATAGGCTTTGTCGGCTGGACATTCAAGCGAAACGCATCGCCGGAATGGCTGGCTAGCGGAATGTTTTTGCCATGGCACATCGAAAGCTGACAAGCTCTATCCTTCGACCTCGACGAGCAGTTGTCCACTTGTCTGCAGGATGTTGACTTCGGCTCCTTCAGCCGTCCGCCTGAATTTGAGGTCGACGCTTCCGCCACCGACGCGCAACCCGTGAAGCTCGATGTGATTGACGAAGTCCGGGAGACGCGGCCGCACGATACGGAGTTTCCCGCCGAAGGCGTCGGGCTCCAGCCCCAGCAACGTGATCGCCAGGAACGGCACCGTTCCCGCTGCCCATGCCTGCGGGTGGCATGCCACGGGATAATGTACCGGTGCCTGAAAATCCTCGCGTCGAAAGCCCGCCATAGCCTCGGGCAGCCTCTGGTGGCGAAAGTGGCTAGCGGCCTCGGCAATCGCGGTAAAGATTCGTAATGCCGCTGCATCCTCGCCATATGCCCGGCAGCCGGCGGCCAGCAGTGCATTGTCGTGCGGCCAAACGGTTCCGAGGTGGTATCCAACCGGATTATAGCGCCGTTCGACGGTGGAGAGCGTGCGCACGCCCCAGCCGCTGAACATGTCGTCCCGCATCATCCGCGCCACTGACCGGCGGGCCTTGTCCTCGTCCGCGATCCCCGTCCATAGCGCATGACCGGGGTTTGAAGAAACGACCGCAGCCTGGCGGCCCCTCGCTTCCAAAGCGAGGACAAAGATGCCCTGGTCTTCGCACCAGAAGTCGCGGTTGAAACGTGTCCGAAGTCTTTCGGCCTCAAGGCGAAGCTGCTTTGCACGATTGGGTTCTCCCGCGCGCTCGTAAAGATCGGCGATCGCGTGCTTTGCGGCAAAGACGTAGCCCTGCACCTCGACGAGCGCTATCGGCGGCCTTGCAACGCTGCCATCCGCCCGGACAATCGCGTCGCCTGAATCCTTCCATCCCTGGTTGACAAGGCCCTTTTCAGAGGAACTCCGATATTTGAGGTATCCCTCGCCATGGTTGTCTCCGGCTTTCGCGATCCAGCCCAAAGCGCGTTCCACGGGCTCCTGCAACTCGCGAAACAGATCCAGATCGCCGGTCCATGCCGCATGGCGCCCAAGAAGCAGCAGGAAGAGGGGGGTGGCGTCGACCGTGCCGTAGAACCGGGCATGCGGAACATCGCCGGCCCGGGCGAGTTCCCCGACGCGGAGTTCATGAACGATCTTGCCGGGCTGCTCCTCGCGCCATGGATCGAACCGCCGTCCTTGATAGCTGGCGAGCAGGCGCAGCGTCTGGGCCGCGATCTCCGGCTGAAAAGCGAGCATCTCCAGTGCA
Organism: Mesorhizobium sanjuanii; assembly: GCF_002529485.1. Lineage (NCBI taxonomy): Bacteria > Pseudomonadati > Pseudomonadota > Alphaproteobacteria > Hyphomicrobiales > Phyllobacteriaceae > Mesorhizobium > Mesorhizobium sanjuanii. The sequence continues at coordinate 15,608 of NZ_NWQG01000229.1, read as the reverse complement.
ACGATCAGGCTGTCGCGACCGAACAGGGCGACGAACCACGGCACGCCGGCCGCGAAATATTCCTTGTCGCCGAGACGCGATCTCAGCACCGCGAGATCGCGCAGGGAGCGCTCGATGATGCTGTTAAGAAGCGCACTGTCGCTGGTGAGCTTCGTATGCTGCTCCAGCCATTGTTCCGAGCTGTCCTGGAGGCTTCCCACAAGGTGGTTGAGCGCAGCGACCGGCTGCTGGTTCAACTGCTCGGCCTCGACCTCTTCGGAGTGCTCCTTCAATTCTATGGTAACCGCGATTGTCCGGGTGTCCCCTGCCGGCACCTGAAGCCCGAACGCGGCAGTGGCCCCACGCCTCCTGTCGGGCGCCGGCGAGAAGGCGATCGTGACTGTTCGGCGGAGCCGGTCGGTGCCGTGGTACACAAGCTGGAGCCTGCCGTCGCTCCATCCTGGCCGTTCGCATCTGCCGAAGTTTTCGTGTGCCAGCCCGCGCACGTTGAAGATGTCCTCGAAGCCGGCACGGAAGTTGAAGGTGAGTGGAAAACTATGTGCCTGATGCCCGAAATTCTGGATGGTCATGACCTCCCGCACGCAAGTCTGTCCTGCATCGAGGATACGCTCCCAGCGAATGCCAAGCTCGTCCCTGGGGATCAATTGCCCACGTTCGAGTTGCAAATCGGGATTGGTCAGTTCAAAAAGCGCCACATAGCCCTTTTGTGCGGTTGAGGCCAACACGACGGGAGCCAGGCCGGCAATCGCCACCTCATAGCCGCCGAGGAAGCGGCAGTCGTGAAAATACAGCCCGAACCCATGCTCGCCTTTCACCGGCATCTGCGCGTCCGAACCGACGACGTAGTAGAGATTGAGGTTCTTGACCGTGACTGCGCCAGCGATGCTGTCCACCATGGCCGGATGGCCCTTGGTGAGCAGGCGACGCTTGCGTTCCTGCTGCGCTTGAGGGCTTTGTCTCGCTCTTTCCCGCGCCGACCGGCGCGGTTGTGAAGACTCGATCAGCCTGTCTTGCCCACGCCTGCTGGTTCCTCGCTTTGATTTGGCCATCAGCTCCCACCCTGGAATCGTCGCCTGCACGCGCAGATTCACATGGCGCGATCGTGCCGCACGCCAAGGGTCGTGCGCCATAACGCCGACAAAGCTCGGCCCGCTAACCCGGAAGGGCGGCTGCATTGGAGGGGAGGTTGCGCCCGGAAGGCCCTCAGGCGAGGCTGTCGATCTCCTCGTCGGAAAGGTTCTGCGGCACCACGGTCACCGGGATCGGGAAGGCGGCGCCCTTGCCGGCGACGGCGCCGACCAGCGGTCCAGGCCCCTCCTTGCCGGCGCCGGCCGCCAGCACCAGGATGGCAATGTCCTGGTCTTCCTCGATCAATTTGTGGATCTCCTCCGTCGGCTTGCCTTCGCGCACCACCAGTTCCGGCTCGATGCCGAGCTTCTGGCGCACCTTGTTGGCATAGCTGTCGAGGGCCGCGCGCGCCGTCGCGTTCGCCTCCTCGCGCATGATCTTCTCGACGCCCAGCCAGTGCTGGAAATCGTCCGGCTCGATCACATAGAGCAGCACCAGCACGCCGCTCGTGCTCTGCGCCCGTTTCGAGGCGTAGGCGACGGCGCGTTCGCATTCCGGCGTGTCGTCGATGATCGCCAGGAACTTGCGGCGATGACCGGCTTCGCGGCTGAGGCGTTTTGAGACCATGTCTATCTACTCGGTGGTTTTTCGACCGCAATCTGCCACCGCCGCAGACCGGCCGCAAGCGGCCGGCCATTGTGGCTGTGTTGGGTGGCAGTGTCAGGACAGGGATCAGGCCTGCAGCAGGCCGATAATGTCGCGCACCGTCTTCATCGTCGCTTCGGCCAGGACGCCGGCGCGCTCGCCGCCATCTTTCAAGACGGCGTCGACATAGGCGCGGTCGCCCGAAATACGACGCATCTCGCTGGCGACGGGCGCCAGTCTTTCCACGGCAAGGTCGGCCAGCGCCGGCTTGAACACGGAAAACTGCTGGCCGCCGAACTCCTTGAGCACCGCCTCCTTCGAGATTTCGGCCAGGCCCGCATAGATGCCGACGAGGTTTTCCGCCTCCGGCCGTCCAGCCAGGCCGTCCAGCTCGCCCGGCAACGCTTCGGGATCGGTCTTGGCCTTGCGGATCTTCTTCGAGATGGCGTCGGCATCGTCGGTCAGATTGATGCGTGACAGGTCCGACGGGTCCGATTTCGACATCTTCTTCGAGCCGTCGCGCAGGCTCATGATGCGCGCCGCCGGCCCGCCGATGACCGGTTCTGTCAGCGGGAAATAGCCGTTCACCGTCTCCTCGCCGACCTGCATCTCGACGCCGACGCCAAGGCCTGCGATGCGGTCCGAGAAATCATTGTTGAATTTCTGCGCGATGTCGCGGGTCAGCTCCAGATGCTGCTTCTGGTCCTCACCCACCGGCACGTGGGTGGCGCGATAGAGCAGAATGTCGGCAGCCATCAGGCTCGGATAGGCAAGCAGCCCGAGCGACGCGTTCTCGCGGTCCTTGCCGGCCTTGTCCTTGAACTGCGTCATGCGGTTCATCCAGCCGATGCGCGCCACGCAGTTGAAGATCCAGGCAAGCTCGGCATGCTGCATGACCCGCGACTGGTTGAAGACGATGTGCTTCTTCGGGTCGATGCCGGAGGCGAGGAAGGCGGCGGTGATCGAGCGCGTCTGGTCGGCAAGGTCGTCATAGACGAGCTGCGCGGTCAGCGAATGCAGGTCGACGACGCAATAGATGCAGTCGGACGTGTCCTGGAGCGCAACGAATTTCTTGATGGCGCCGAGATAGTTGCCGAGATGCAGGTTGCCGGTCGGCTGGACGCCGGAAAAGACGAGTGGCTTGAAGGCGGTCATGATGTCCTCATGGCTTGTGGAGGGCCGTAAAAGCGTGATTCCGAAAAGTTGCAGACTTTTCGGAGCCAATCACGCGGCTGGAAACCGCGCGCGGCGAAAGTCTTGCGACGGCGCGCTTATGGACGAGAGCGGGGAGAGGATCAAGAGGGTGTAGGCGATCGCGGCAGAGCAATTGCTTCAGGCCGGATTGCTTGTTCCTTGTTGTTGGGCGCCGCGCTTGTTGCGCCTGTCTCGGGTTGATAGGTCGGCACCGCCCTCATTGTCCTGCCGGACATTTCTCCCCGTATAGAGACGGGGAGAAAGACGCTCTCATCGCCGGTTTCGCCAATCGCCAACGTTGCCAGAGTGGCGCCACGTTGCGGTCAGCTACTTTCTTCCCGTTTACGGGAGAATGCCCGGCAGGGCAATGAGGGGCGGCGCCGACATCGATATGTATGATAGGGTGGAACATGTTCTGCATACGATCTGATGAGAAATGGATGACCGTCACCATCAACAATGAGAAAGCTCTGGAGCGCCGGCGCAATCGCGAAACGACGCTGGAGACGGCGGCACGGCTCCGGGCCGAGTTCGGCATTGAGTTGAGCGAGCAGGCGCGCAACCCGCTGCCACGCTCTGTCTACGACGAGTTGTCCGGCGAAGACTGATGTTTGAATTCCGGCTTACGGATCTGGAGACTGTTCCGTAACCGGCGGCGCACCCTTGCGTTTGATGTTCCGCCGGATCATGCCGAAATCGGCGCCGCCGGTGGCGAAGGCGGTGACGAAATAGAGCAGCGCCCCGCCGGCGACGAGCCCGAGCACCGTCGTCGCCTTGATCAGCAGCGGCGACCCGGGGCCGATCCTGGTCGCGAACCAGTGCTCGGCGAAATAGAGCGCCGCCGCCATCACCGCCGCCGACAGCACCAGCCGCGGAATGCGTTTCAAAAGCGGCACATCGCGGCCCCAGTGGCCGCGCCGGATCAGCACGCCGAGCAGCATCAGCGCATTGACCCAGCCGGCGACTGCGGAAGCGACCGCAATCCCGGGCGCCCCCATCGACGGAAACAGCGTCAGTGCGGTCGTCACGTTCACCGCCACCGAGATGGCGGCGAAGATCATCGGCGTGCGCGTGTCCTCGCGGGCGAAATAGCCTGGGGTGAACGCCTTGATCAGCACGAAGGCCGGCAGGCCGAGGCCGAAGATCGCCAGGATCGCCGCCACCGTCGGGGTCGAATTGTTGGCGGCAAAGGCACCGCGCTCATAGACCAGCCGCACGATCGGCTCGGACATGACCAGCAGTGCGGCGGCGGCCGGCAAGGTCATGAACAGGGTGAACTCGACCGAGCGGTTCTGCAGATTGGCCGCTTCGATCAGATTGCCCGACTTCAGCGCCCGCGACAGTTCCGGCAACAAAACGATCGCGACGGCGACGCCGACGACGCCGAGCGGCAACTGGTAGATGCGGTCGGCGTAGGCAAGCGACGAAACAGCGCTGTCCTGCGCCGACGCGATCGCCGTGCCGATCAGCTGGTTGATCTGCGTGATGCCGCCGGTGATCGCCGCCGGCAGCGCGAGGACCAGGAGCCGCTTGACGCTGGGCGTCATCTTCGGCCGGCGAAAGCCGATCGAGATGCCGGCATGGCGCACCGCCACCCACACGATCGCCAGTTGCACCAGCCCCGCCGCCAGCACGCCCCAGGCCAGCCCGAAGCCGACCGTGTGGGCGTCCGAGCCCTTGTACCAGGCATAGGCGAGCACACTGATCAGGATGATGTTGAGGAACACCGGCGCTACAGCGGCCGCGAAATAGCGGCGCAGCGAATTCAGCATGCCGGCCATCATGGCGCCGAGCGACATGCAGATCAGGTAGGGAAACATGACGGTCGCAAGCTCGACCGTCGTCTCGAACTTCCCCGGCGTGTCGGCAAAGCCCGGTGCCACCAGGTAGCGCACGATCAGCGGCATCGCCAGTTCCATGGCGATGGTCAGCGCCAGAAGTGCCGTGAACAGCACGCCGAACACTTCTTCTGAAAAGCGCTTGGCGCCGTCGGTGCCGTGGGTTTCGATCTCCTTGGCGAAGAGCGGCACGAAGGCGGCGTTGAAGGCGCCTTCGGCGAACAGCCGGCGGAAGGTGTTGGGGAACTGGAAGGCGGCGTTGAAGGCGTCGGCGACCGGCCCGGTGCCAAGCGCTGCCGCCATCAGCATCTCGCGGCCGAAGCCGAGCGCGCGGCTCATCAGCGTGCCGGAAGCGACGGTGGCGAATTTCTTGACCAGGCTCATTGTTGTGAAGATGGGCTCATTGTTGCGGAGATTGCCTGCGTGACGGGGGAAAATCGAGGACGGCGTTCACTCGGCCGCGGCCTTTGCCTTGCCGCCACGCTCGGGCGCTTTGCCTTCGAGTGCCGCGATCAGCCTGTTATGGATGGCGGCGATGCGCGCCGGGCTGTCGATCTTCTGGCCGGTCAGGTCGGTGACGTAGAAGGTGTCGATGACCTTTTCGCCGAAGGTGGTGATATGGGCCGACGCGATGTCGAGCGACAGGTCGGACAGCGCCCCGGTGATCTCCGAAAGCAGGCCCGGCCGGTCCAGCCCCTCGACCTCGATCACGGAAAACCGGTTCGACAGCGTGTTGCGGATTTCGGCGCGCGGCGGAATGCGGAACACCTTGGCGCCGCGCCGCGGCTTGGTGCGCTTTTCGATCATCTCGGGCAGCCAGCTCTTGCCCGACAGCACGTCCTCGATCAGCCGGCCGACGCGCTCGGCGCGGCGGCGCTCGTCCTCGTCGCGGTCGAATTCCCGCGAGATCAGGATGGTGTCCAGCGCGCGGCCGTCCGACGTGGTGAAGATCTGCGCATCGACGATGTTGCCGCCGGCCCCGGCACAGGCGCCGGCAATGACCGAAAGCAGGCGGGGATGGTCCTGCGCCAGAACGGTGATTTCCGTCACCGCCTCGAACTGGTGGGTCTTGACCATGGTGGCGAGCTTCTTGCCCGCGGCATCCGCCTCGCGGATGAACTCGGCATGACGGAGCTGGTCGGCGAGATCGACCGTCAGCAGATAGTTCTCATAGTGCAGGCCGACATAGCGCTTGCGGGCCTTGTCGGGCCATTCGGCGAGTGCTTCGGCCAATAGCTCGCGCGCCGCCGCCGTCCGCTTGGCGCGCGACACTTCCGAGAACCCGCCGGTCAACAACAGCTCGGTCTCGTAATAGAGCGTGCGCAGCAATTGTCCTTTCCAGCCGTTCCACACCCCCGGGCCGACGCCCCTGATGTCGCAGACGGTGAGGATCAGCAGCAGCTTGAGCCGCTCGACCGACTGCACGACCGCCGCGAAATCCTCGATCGTCTTGCGGTCGTTGAGATCGCGGGTCTGCGCCGTCATCGACATTACGAGATGGTTCTCGACCAGCCAGGCGACCGTTTCGGTGTCGGCTGGCGAGAGCCCCATATGCGGGCAGATGCGCCGCGCGATCCGGGCGCCTGCTTCCGAATGGTCCTCCGGCCGCCCCTTGGCGATGTCGTGCAAGAGCACCGCGACATAGAGCGCCTCGCGGCTTTTCCGCAAGCCCGGCATCAGCGTGTGCGAGAGCGGGTGGGTCTTTTCGCCATCGCCACGCTCGATCTCGGCCAGCACGCCGATGCAGCGGATCAGGTGCTCGTCCACGGTATAGTGGTGGTACATCGAGAACTGCATCATGGCGACGATCTTGCCGAAATCCGGGATCAGCCTGCCCAGCAGGCCCGCCTCGTTCATGCGCCTGAGATTGAGCTCGGCATTGCGGTCCGAGGTCAATATGTCGAGGAATAGCCGGTTGGCCTCCTCGTCGCGGCGCAGCGCCTTGCCGACAAGGCCAAGCGACCGGGTCAGAAGCTTCAGCGCATCGGGATGGAATTCCAGCCCGTGCTTGTCGGCGAACCAGAACAGCCTCAACAGATTGACCGGGTCGCGCTCGAACACCTCGTCGTCGGCAATGTTGATGCGGTGATTGTCGACAATGAAATCGGAGGTGCCGGCAAGCTTGCGCTTGCGGCGCGAGAAGGTGAGGAAGATGCGGTTGAAACCCGGCACATGCTTGGCCTGTTCCTCCTCGAGCGCCGCGCAGAAGATGCGGGTGAGGTCTCCGACATCCTTGGCGACGAGGAAGTAGTGCTTCATGAAGCGTTCGACTGCCGACAGGCCCGGATGGGTGGTGTAGCCCAGCCGCTCGGCGATCTCGCGCTGGATGTCGAAATGCAGCCGCTCCTCGGCCTTGCCGGTGAGGAAATGCATGTGGCAGCGCACGGCCCACAGGAAGTCCTCGGCCTTCTGGAATTCCCGGTATTCGGCATCGGTGAAGACGCCTTTGTCGACCAGCTCCTCGCCGGTGCGCACCCGGTAGAAATATTTGCCGATCCAGAACAGCGTCTGCAGGTCGCGCAGGCCGCCCTTGCCGTCCTTGACGTTGGGTTCGACCAGATAGCGGCTTTCACCGGCCTTGGCATGGCGCTCGTCGCGTTCGGCGAGCTTGGCCTGCACATATTCGGGGCCGGTCGTGCGCACCACCTCGCGGTCGAAGCGCAGCAAGAGCTCGTCATAAAGCTTCTGCTCGCCCCACAGGAAGCGCGCTTCCAGGATCGAGGTGCGGATGGTGATGTCGGTGCGCGACAATCTCAGGCATTCGTCGATGTTGCGGGTGGCATGGCCGACCTTCAGCCCGAGATCCCACAGCATGTAGAGCATGTATTCGACGATCTGCTCGCCCCATGGCGTCTGCTTGTAAGGCAGCAGGAACAGGAGATCGATGTCGGAGCCGGGCGCCAGCGTGCCGCGGCCATAGCCGCCGACCGCAACGACAGCCATGCGTTCGGCCGATGACGGGTTTTTCACGCGATAGACATGGTTGGCGGCGAAATCGTAGAGCACGCGGATGATCTCGTCCATGAGATGCGACAGCCGGGCGGCGCAGGCGTTGCCGCTGCCATCTTCCATCAGCATGCGTTCGGCGATTGTGCGGCCCTCGTTGAGCCGGCTTTTGAGAAGCTGGAGAACGCCACTGCGCACTGCCTGCCCGGCGCCATTGCCTGCCGTGGCCGCGGTCAGCGCGGTCATGTCACGGCGCAAGGCTTCGCCGTCGATCAAATCGTCGAGTTTCAGGGCTATTTTTGCCATAAGTGCTGTTCGGCCTCGCCGTTTCGGCGGCGTCTATAGCGCGTTTTCGCGGCGCTGGGTATGGGGCGGGCGGATACGTTCTCCGCGGTGGTCGAACGGGATGATCGTCTCCTGCCGCAGCTGGCAGAAGTCGAACATCTGTTTCGCCATCCGCTTGATCTCGATCCCGATTTTGTTCAGTCCCGCCTTCCTGCGTCTTTTGATCTTCTTGATTATGTCACGCTGCTCGCCGCGATCCTGCTTGAGCATGCTCGGCAGTCCGACAGCCTTTTCACCCAGGAACTGGTCCTGCAGGCACAGTGCCGGAACGAGCTGATAGATGGTCTTGCTGGACGACGTTGCCAAGGCTGGATTGAAGACGACGTGGTCGACCGGTATACCGATATCCTCCGTGCCGGCGACGAGATCGCGCGCGGCTTGCCTTGAAACGATGTAGCCAGCCGTCCCGATATGGGCCCCGTGGAGCCTGGAAACGGAAAAGCCGTGGCCGGCCGAAACGCGCTTTCGGGCGATCGTGGTTTTCTTGAAAAATGTCTCCAACTTGACGATATCGGCATCGGCCGGAATCCAGCCGGTATCGGCAAGCAATGCGCCAGCTTTTGCGGAAAACACGATATCGTCTTCGAAGATGGCGCCGTAGGCATCGTCGCCGGCCGCGATGATCGCCCAGCAGGCCCTATGGCTGAGCAGGCAGGCGATCTCGGCATCTGTCATGCGAAGCGGCGATTTGCGCTTGACGCGCAGCGGCATAAGGGCGAGGTCGGGCCGATCCTGGGCGTCGATCGCAGCAAACCGCTCGAACCCAACGCCGATCCGGGAAAACTCGGCCGTCATATGGGCGAGCCTGTCGCCGGACCGATCGAGATTGATGACCAGACATTTCATTTGCCAGGCACTTCGTTTGAGCGGGATCGACGCAGTTAGCCAAAAGTGGTCGCGTCCATAGCATACCGGCACAAATGTGCGCGGTTTTTTCCGTTCATGCGGTTCGATGATGGCCAAGTGCAGGAAATTGAAACTGGCCCTTGACCTTCCAGTTACTGGAAGCACTACCTCCGCCCAGAGATCGAGACACAGAGGCTTTTCGCATGACCCATTCCGGCCACGATCATCACGCGCATGGCGGCTGCTGCTCTGCGAAAGCAGCTGCGTCTGCAACCGTCGTCCGCGATCCGGTCTGCGGCATGACCGTCGATCCAGCCGCCGGCAAGCCGACGGCCGAGAATGGCGGCCAGCTCTATCATTTCTGCAGCGAGCACTGCCGCCAGAAATTTCTCGCCGAACCGCAGAAATATTTGACGGCCACCGATCCCGTCTGCGGCATGAGCGTCGACCGCGCCACCGCGAAGCACTTTTCCCGACACGAGGGCCAGGGCTTCTATTTCTGTTCGGCCGCCTGCCAAGCGAAATTCGCAGCCGAGCCGGCAGAATATCTTGGCGATCGGCCGCAGGCACCGACGATGCCGAAAGGCACGCAGTACACCTGCCCCATGCATCCCGAAATCATCCGCGACAAGCCCGGCTCCTGCCCGATCTGCGGCATGGCGCTGGAGCCGATGGGCGTACCGACCGGCGATGAAGGCCCGAACCCGGAGCTGGTCGACTTCACCAGGCGCTTCTGGGTAAGTGCGGTGCTGTCCGTGCCATTGCTGATCATTGCCATGGCGCCGATGCTCGGTCTGACCTTTCAAGCCTTGATCGACGATCGGACGAAGGTCTGGCTCGAACTGGCGCTGGCCAGCCCGGTAGTGCTCTGGGCCGCCTTTCCCTTCTTTCACCGCGGTTGGGATTCGGTTCTCAACCGCAGCCCCAATATGTGGACGCTGATTTCGCTCGGCGTCGGGGCCGCCTATCTCTACAGCGTCGTCGCCACGCTGTTTCCGGATATCTTCCCGCACCAGTTCCGCGGTCATGGCGGCACGGTGCCGGTCTATTTCGAGGCGGCCGCCGTTATCGTGGCGCTCGTGTTCTTGGGCCAGGTGCTGGAACTGCGCGCCCGGGAAAAAACCGGCTCGGCGATCCGCGCGCTGCTCGACCTGGCGCCGAAGACGGCGCGGCGGATCGGCGAGGACGGTTCCGAAAACGATGTGCCGCTCGATGCGGTCAAGGCCGGCGACCGCCTGCGCATCCGTCCCGGTGATGCCGTGCCGGTTGACGGCATCGTGCTCGAAGGCCGCTCGTCCATCGACGAATCGATGATATCGGGCGAGCCGCTGCCGGTCGAAAAGACCGAAGGCGATGCCTTGACCGGCGGCACGCTCAACAAGAACGGCTCGCTGGTCATGCGCGCCGACAAGGTCGGCGCCGAGACCACATTGGCCCGGATCGTCGAGCTCGTCGCCAAGGCGCAGCGGTCGCGCGCGCCGATTCAAGGGTTGGCCGACCGCGTCTCCTTCTATTTCGTGCCGACCGTCGTGCTGGTCGCGATCATTGCCTTCGTCGCCTGGGCGGTCTTCGGCCCGCAGCCCAGCCTGGTCTTTGCCATCGTCTCGGCGGTCTCGGTGCTGATCATCGCCTGTCCCTGCGCGTTGGGCCTGGCGACGCCGATGTCGATCATGACCGCCACCGGGCGCGGCGCGCATGCCGGCGTGCTGATCAAGGAAGCGGCCGCGCTCGAACGCTTTGCCTCCGTCGATACGCTGATCGTCGACAAGACCGGAACGCTGACCGAAGGCCGGCCGCGGTTGACCGATGTTGTCGCCCTCGACGGCATGCCCGACGATGAATTGCTGGCGCTTGCCGCTGCTTTGGAGAAGGGCTCGGAGCATCCGTTGGCCGAGGCGATCGTCGATGGCGCCGGCGAGCGGGGGTTGAAAATCGCCGACGCCAATGACTTCGAGGCGGTCACCGGCAAAGGCGTTTCCGGCACGGTGTCGGGCAAGAAGGTGGCGCTCGGCAATATGGCTATGATGGCCGATCTCGGCATCGACACCGCGCCGCTCGGTGAACAGGCCACGGCGCTGCAGGCGGACGGCAAGACAGTGATGTTCGTTGCCGTGGGGAGAAAGCTGGCCGGCATTGTCGCCGTCGCTGATCCGGTCAAGGCGACGACTGCCGAGGCGATCAAGGCACTGCACGACAGGGGCTTGAGGATCATCATGGCGACCGGCGACAATGAGCGTACGGCCAGGGCTATCGCCGGCAAGCTCGGCATCGACGAGGTTCGCGCCGGCCTGCTGCCGGAACAGAAGGCGACACTTGTCGAGGAATTGCGCTCGAAAGGCGCCGGCGTCGCCATGGCCGGCGATGGTGTCAACGACGCACCGGCGCTGGCCGCCGCCGATGTCGGCATCGCCATGGGCACCGGCGCCGATGTCGCGGTCGAGAGCGCCGGGATCACGCTGGTCAAGGGCGATCTCAACGGCATCGTCCGGGCCCGAACGCTCGCCCAGTCAACGATCCGCAACATCCGCCAGAACCTGTTCTTCGCCTTCCTCTACAATGTGCTTGGCGTGCCGGTCGCGGCCGGCGTGCTCTATCCGCTTACCGGGACGCTTTTGTCGCCGATGCTGGCGGCAGCGGCGATGAGCCTGTCTTCGGTTTCGGTCATCGCCAACGCTTTGCGGCTCAGAACGTTGAAACTCTGAGCGAAGCCCCCAGATACGAAATCCATTCGACAGGAGATTATGGATGACCTTGGCTAAAAAAATCGTGCTGTTGCTGATGGCGGCGGGCATGCTGGTTGCGGTGTTTCTCGAAAGCGTTCCGGCGCAGTCCGAAGAGATGAAACACGACATGGGCGCGATGGCGATGGGCGCCGATGGCCCCTCGACCGAAGGCTACAAGGCGGCGATGGACAAGATGCACACCGACATGGCGATCGAATATTCCGGCAATGCCGATGTCGACTTCGTCCGCGGCATGATCCCGCATCATCAGGGCGCGATCGACATGGCCAAGGTCGAATTGGCCAACGGCAAGGATCCGGAGATCCGCAAGCTGGCCGAGGCCGTCATCAAGGCACAGCAAGCCGAGATCAAGCAGATGCAGGATTGGCTTGCCGCTCATCCGGTGAAGTAGCCACCACGTTGAGTTCCGGGAAGGTCCTTTCCGGATTTCTCCCGCTGGCTATGATAGTTTTCCGGCCCCGACTGGAGCACGTGATGCCATCAACGATCAGAACCACCACGCTGCCCTCCGGCGAAGTCGTTCCGGTGCTCGGGCAGGGCACCTGGAAGATGGGCGAGGATTCTCGCCGCCGCGCCGATGAGGTCGCGGCGTTGAGGCTCGGGCTGGACCTTGGCGTCACGCTGATCGATACGGCAGAAATGTATGCCAGCGGCGGCGCAGAGGAAGTGGTGGCGCAGGCCATCGCCGGGCGCCGCGACGAGACCTTTCTGGTCTCCAAGGTGCTGCCTTCCAACGCCTCGCGCGCCGGCGTGGCGCGTGCCTGCGAGAACAGCCTGAAGCGCCTCGCCACCGACCGCATCGATCTCTATTTGCTGCATTGGCCCGGCAGCGTGCCGCTGGCGGAGACCATCGAGGCCTTCGAAGCCTTGAGGAAGGCCGGCAAGATCCGCCATTGGGGCGTCAGCAATTTCGACACCCACGAGATGGAGGAACTGGTCGGCCTGCCCGACGGCGGCTATGTCCAGACCAATCAGATCCTCTACAATCTGTCCCAGCGCGGCCCCGAATTCGACCTTTTGCCCTGGAGCCGGCAGCGCGGCATTCCACTGATGGCTTATTCGCCGGTCGATCAGGGCGCGCTGGCGCGGAACTCGAAGCTGGAAGCCATAGCCACTCGCCACAATGTTACGCCGGCGCAAATCGCGCTTGCTTGGGTGCTGCGCCAGGACGGTGTCATCGCCATTCCCAAGGCCAGCAAACAAGAGCATGTCAGCCAGAACGTCGCCGCGCTCGACATCAAGCTCACCCCGGAAGATTTCGCCGACATCGACCGCGCCTTCCCGCCGCCGACCCGCAAGCGCGGGTTGGAGATGATCTAGAGGACGAAAATTTGGAACCGGTTTTCGGAAGAATCAGAGAGTGAGCATTGGAACGAATTTCAGCTGGGTATCATCACACCACCTACAAAATCGGGGATATGACGATCACGTCGCTGCGCGACGGTTATGTCGACATGCCGACAAGGCGGCTGCGCCAGCCTGGAAACATTGTATTCGGCGATAACCTGCCATCGCAGGTGGCGCTTGTCGACGGCGCGCTCAGGTTATCCGTCAACGCCTTTGCCATCGATGACGGCGACGAAATCACGCTGATCGACACAGGGGCTTCGAACGCCTGGCACCCGACAATGGGGCATCTGCCCAAGGCGCTGCGCGAGGCGAAGATCGCCGTCGACCGGGTACGCACTGTTGCCTTCACCCACACGCATCTCGACCATATCCACGGGCTCATCCTTGCCGACGGTGGCGACGGCTTCCCGCAACTCTCACGCCTGCTTGTCCCGCGAGCCGAGCTCGACATGTTCCGGGCGGAGGCGAGGCTGGAACGCTTCCACAGCCGGGCGCAGCCCTTCGACGCTGGACAGCGGCTCGGCGCGCCTATCGAGACGATCGCCACCCTTGGCCATGAAGTCGGCCACACCTGCTTTCGCGTTACAAGCGGCGGCGAAACCCTGTTGATCTGGGGCGACATTGTGCATGCGCCATCGCTTCAATTCGACCACCCGGAGATCGCGTGGGAATTCGACGCCGACCAGGAACAGGCGAGGGCAAGTCGGCTGCAAATCCTGGCGATGGCAACCGGCAACGGTTGCTACGTCGCGGGAGCGCATCTCGATTCGCCTGGCGTCGGCCGGGTTTTTCGAACCGAAACCGCGTTTCGATTCGAACCCCTGTAAGCGCTAGCCCAATGCCGCCCGTGCTCGCTGCAGGGCGCGGGAAAAGACCGCCGTATCGTCGAAAGCGCGTCCCAGCGTCAGCGCGCCCTGGATGGCGCAGACCGTCTCTTCGGCGAGTTCGTCCGCCCCGGCCGGGCTATGTCCGGTGCGGGTCAGCGCTTCGGCAAGATGCGCCACCCAGCGGCCGAAATAGCTTTTGATCGCCTTGGCGAAGAGGTCGCGGGACTCGTCAAGCGCGAAGGCACCGATGAGGCACACCCGGCGACCGGAGCGGAAATAACGGTCGGTGGCCTCCAGCATGCGCTCGATGCCGGCATGCGGGTCAACCCAGTCCTGCAGCGGCATGAAGACATTCTCCTCGAACCAGCCGTCGATATGGGCGATGACGGCCGCCGCCATCTCTTCCTTGCCGCCGGGGAAGAAGTGATAGAGGCTGCCTTTGCCTAAGCCGGTCGCCTCGCCGATCAGCGACAGGCTGGCGCCTTCATAGCCGTGCTCGCGAAACACCTCGGCCAGGATCGCCAGCAGGCTGTCGCGATCGGGCGCTATCCGTCGCATTCGCCCGTTACAGTCCGAGTTCGGAAAGGCCGGGATGGTTGTCGGGCCGGCGGCCGAGCGGCCAGTGATATTTGCGCTCGCTCTCACTGATCGGCAGATCGTTGATGCTGGCGACGCGCCTACGCATCAGCCCGGCGGTGTCGAACTCCCAGTTCTCGTTACCGTAGGAACGGAACCAGTGGTCGCTGTCGTCGCGCCATTCATAGGCAAAGCGCACGGCGATGCGGTTTTCGTTCCAGGTCCACACCTCCTTGATGAGGCGGTAGTCGAGTTCGCGTGCCCATTTGCGCGCTAGGAAACCGACGATCTCCTTTCGCCCGCTGACGAATTCTGCGCGATTGCGCCAAGCGCTGTCCTCGGTATAGGCGAGCGAAACCCGTTCGGGATCGCGGCTGTTCCAGGCATCCTCGGCAAGCCGCGCCTTTTGTGCCGCGGTCTCAAGCGTGAAGGGCGGCAGCGGTGGACGGTTCATGGCGTTATCCCATCGATCGAGGTGATGGCGAACATTGTACCAATCGGTACATTAACGTCAAGCGGCACTGAATGGTGCTATGGCTTCCCCGCCATCCCTTTCAGTCGATAGAGCGCTTCCAGCGCCTCCCGCGGCGTCATTTCGTCGGGATTGATCGCGCCCAGCGCCTCACCCAGCGCATCGTTCCTGGCCGGCTTCGGCGCCTCCCGCTTCAGCGCCACCGAAAACAGCGGCAGGTCGTCGACCAGCCGGTTCGCCTTGCCCGAGACTTCGCCGGCTTCGAGCTGGTGCAGCACTTCCTTCGCCCGGCCGACTACCGCTTCCGGCAGGCCGGCCAGCCGTGCCACCTGCACGCCATAGGAGCGGTCGGCCGCGCCCTTGCCGACCTCGTGCAGGAAGACGACGTCGCCCTCCCATTCCTTGACCCGCATGGTGACGTTGTGCAGCCGCGACAGTTTCCCGGCCAGCGCCGTCATCTCGTGGAAATGGGTGGCGAAGATTGCCCGGCAGCGGTTCTTCTCGTGCAGATATTCGACCGCCGCCCAGGCGATCGACAGGCCGTCGAAAGTTGCGGTGCCACGGCCGATCTCATCCAGGATGACCAGCGCGCGTTCGCCGGCCTGGTTGAGGATGGCCGCCGTTTCCACCATCTCGACCATGAAGGTCGAGCGGCCGCGCGCCAGATCGTCGGAGGCGCCGACCCGCGAAAACAGCCGGTCGACGACGCCGATATGGGCAGATGTCGCCGGCACGAACGAGCCGGTCTGGGCAAGGA
>NZ_NWQG01000228.1:0-20958 GCF_002529485.1 Mesorhizobium sanjuanii | reverse complement strand
CCAACCCGATCGCCTTGCTCGGTTGTTCGCATGATCCTGTCCGAAAAGTCTGCAACTTTTCGGGATCATGCTCTAGTGAATAGCGACGGTGGTCAGGTCGTTTTCCATGGCGCCCGCCAGTGCCCGGTCGCGGGCGTCGGAAAGCAGGATCGGCTGGCCGTTGGCGGCAAACAGCGCCCACAATTCCAGGCCGGGTGCAATTTCGCCAAGGCCCGGGAAGCGGCCGCGCAAATCATCGCTCGACACTTTCCTGAGATAGGCGACCGAGCCTTCGCCAAGATGGGCGAACTCGCCGCTGGTCATGGTGAGATTTTCGTCAGTTCTGGTCATTTCAAGCCTCCTTTGCGCGAGGACGCCGCTCAAGGCCGCCTCGCATGAGAGCTGTCGGTAAAGATCAGTCTTTCACCGAAATGTTTATTTTCCGTACCAGCCGTTCGGACTCGGGCCGATCGAGGTCGATCGACAAAAGCCCGTTCTTCAGCTCCGCCGCGATCACCCGCATGCCGTCGGCCAGCACGAAACAGCGCTGGAACTGGCGCGCGGCGATGCCGCGATGAAGGAATTCGCGCTCGGTGTCGTCGTTCTGACGGCCGCGCACGACCAGTTGGTTTTCCTCCGTGGTGACATCGAGATCGCTTTCGGCGAAACCGGCGACGGCGAGCGTGATGCGCAACCTTTCGGTCTTGCCGTCGGCGCCGCTGAGGCGCTCGATGTTGTAGGGAGGGTAGCTGTCACCCGACTTCGCCAGACGCTCCAGGGTCTTTTCCATAGCGTCGAACCCCAGGAGCAGCGGGCTTGAGAAGGGCGTCATTCGGCTCATGTTACAGTGTCCTCTTGAGAGCGACATAAAGCGGAAAAACCCGGATGGCATTTTTCCCGATGGTCTTGATATGGTCCGCCCCGCCATCAAGTTCAAGCCATCAAAAACCCCGCCCAAAAAGACTCCCCAGACAAGGAATTGAAATGCCCCAACCCCGCAAGATCATCATCGACACGGATCCCGGCCAGGACGATGCCGTCGCCATATTGCTGGCGCTCGGCAGCGCCGAGCTGGAGATCGTCGGCATCACCGCAGTCGCCGGCAACGTGCCGCTGAAGCTCACCGAAAAGAATGCCCGCAAGATCTGCGAACTGGCCGGCAGGCCCGATATCAAGGTCTATTCCGGCGCCATCCGGCCGCTGGTGCGCGAACTGGTCACCGCCGAGGAAGTGCATGGCAAGACCGGCCTGAACGGGCCTGATTTGCCCGAGCCAAAGATGAAGCTGCAGGACCAGTATGCGGTCGATTTCATCGTAGAGACGCTGATGAAGGAACAAAGCGGCACCATCACGCTTTGCGCGCTCGGGCCGCTCACCAACGTCGCGCTGGCGCTGATCCGCGAGCCGAAGATCGCGCCGCGCATCAAGGAGATCGTGCTGATGGGCGGCGGCTTCTTCGAGGGCGGCAATGTCACGCCGACCGCCGAGTTCAACATCTATGTCGACCCGCAAGCCGCCGATGTCGTGTTCAAATCCGGCATTCCGATCGTCATGATGCCGCTCGATGTCACCCACAAGGCATTGACCACCGCCACGCGCACCCAGGCCTTTCGCAAACTCGGCACCAGGGTCGGTACGGCCACGGCCGAGATGCTGGAATTCTTCGAACGCTTCGACGAGGAGAAGTACGGCACCGACGGCGGCCCGCTGCACGACCCTTGCGTCATCGCCTATCTGTTGACGCCGGAATTGTTCAACGGCCGCAACTGTAGCGTCACCGTGGAAACCGCCTCGGAGCTCACCATGGGCATGACCGTGATCGACTGGTGGGGCGTGACCAAGCGGCCGAAGAACGCCATGGTGATGCGCGACATCGACCATGATGCGTTTTTCGCGCTGCTGGTGGAAAGGCTGGGGCGGCTTTAGGGCCGCTCACTCACTCATCGAGCAATTGGTACGTTTCGGTGCCATTGCGACGGTACTGCCGCTCGATAGAAACTTCCGATCCGATAGCTCGCGGCGTTGCTGCGTTACCATATACGAATACCAGGAGGTCATTTTCGTTGAGACGGATTCCGTACTGATAACGGAATCCTCTTCCGATCCACGCTTCGGGGCTCGGAGGAACGTTGAGAACGTTGACTACAGTGCCAGTCGTACGCCCCACATCGACGATGGGGCTGCTCCGCCTTGCAATCAGTGCGCCGATTGCCAGAATGCAGACACCGACCACAAGACTGGTGATGACGACGCCCCGGAAATTTTCCCGCAGTATCAGCAAGGTGAGGCCAGCCGCGCTCTTGCCATGGTTCAGCCCGCAAACCGGTAGGAAATCGAGCCGTTGTCGCGTGTGACGCGTTCAATGCTGACGCGCGAGCCGATCAGGTGCGGACGATCGTCGTCGATGAGAACCGACGAACCGTTTTCGAGAAAAAGTACATAAACAGCCGCGTGTCCTTTGCCCCACTGAACACTTTTGATCGTGGCGTCGATTGGGTCAACCGACCGGATCGGGCTTGCGTCATTCGCCCACCTGTTCAGAGCCGACGGAACCATGACCGCGAACAAAGCAACGACCAGGATCACGCCGAACGCGTTCCTTTTTATATCCGCATAAGTCCAGGACACAGACATGAATCCCCAAGCATCGATTCATGTGGTGGCAAGAAGGCTGAGTTTCAATCAGCCTTCTTGTTCGCCCGCCGACTCCAGGTTGCCGCGTTACTTCGCCTTGGAAAACGCCAGCCAAAGGCCGCCGCCGACCAGGAAGCTGCCGCTGATCCTGGACATCAGCTTGATGCGGCTGGCCGAAAGCAGACGCCCGGCGCGGCCGGCGGCGAGCGCATAGGTCGAATCCGACACGGCGGCGAAGATCATGGCAGTAAGGCCCATGACCATGATCTGCAGCGCGTAATTGCCTTGCGGAGAAATGAACTGCGGAAAGAAGGCGCCGAAGAACACCAGCGTCTTGGGATTGCTGAGCGCCACCAGCAGACCCTGCAGGAAGAAGCCGCCACGTGGCTTTTTCGCCGTCCCGTCGGCATTCAGCCTGCCCTTGGAACGGAACATCTGCACGCCCATCCAGATCAGATAGGCGGCGCCGATCAGCCGCACCCATTCGAACCAGTGGCCCATACCCGCGATCAGCGACGTCAGGCCAATGCCGACAATGGCGATCATGACGGCGAGACCGGCCTGCGTGCCGGCGACATTGGCAAGACCGGCGCGCGAGCCATGACGGATGCTGTTGGCGATGATCAGCGTCACCGTCGGTCCGGGCACCAGGATGATGACAAGGCAAGCGACGAGATAGGCGGCGTAGAGTTCCAGCGACATGGGGATTCCTCGACAGAATGCCGCTATGCGACGCGGCTGACCGCAATCAATGCATGGCGGTGACGCCGGTGCAAGCCGGCGCGACAGATTGCCGGCGAAGCGAAATTGACTTCAGGCGGCTCCGGCCGCCCAGGGCAGGGTTTCCTCATAGGCCGCCGCCGCTTTCAGCACGGCCATGTCGCCGCGCGGCCGGCCGATCAATTGCATGCCCATCGGCCTGCCCGCGCCGTCGAAGCCAACGGGCACGTTGACCGCCGGGCAACCGCCAAGCGTGGCGAAGGCGGAAACCTGCATCCAGCGGTGATAGCTGTCCATGGCGCGTCCCGCCACCTGGCTTGGCCAATGGGTCGTGACCTCGAAGGGAAAGACCTGCGCGGTGGGCAGGGCAACAAGGTCGAAGTGTTCGAACAGCGACAGCAGCGTTTTATGCCAGGATGAGCGCCTGACCGTGGCGGCGTGGACCTGCGGCGCCGTGAGGCGTTGCGCCTGTTCCACTTCCCACACGACTTCCGGCTTCAAAAGCGGGCGTTTGACGGGATCATCGTAATGCGCCTTGAGCGAGCAGCCGCCGCTTGCCTGGCGTAGCGTCACGAAGGCCTGCCAAAGGGCCTCGAAGTCGACATCCGGCACTAGCGCCTCGGTCTGGAAGGACACGTCCGCGAAGCGGCCGAGAGCGGCCTCGCAAAGCGGCAGAATGCCTGCCTCAACCGGCAGATGACCGTCGAGATTGCCGAGCCATGCGATGCGGCCGCCAGCCGCCGGGGTTTGCAGCCCCTGCAGGAAAGAGCCCTGTTTGTGATGCGAGAGCGGCGCACGCGGATGGTAGCCGGCCTGTTCGTCGAGCAGCAGCGCCATGTCGCGCACGTTGCGGCCCATCGGTCCTTCGACGCCCATCTGTGCATGGAAGACATCGAGGTCCGGCCCGGCCGGAACAAGTCCCTGCGACGGGCGAAAGCCGTAGACGTTGTTGTAGGCGGCCGGATTGCGCAGCGAGCCGCCAAAGTCGCTGCCATCGGCGACGGGAAGCATGTCCAGCGCCAGCGATACAGCCGCGCCGCCGCTCGATCCGCCGGCGGTCAGAGCCGGATCGAAGGCGTTGAGCGTCGGCCCGAACACGCTGTTGTAGGTGTTGGAACCAAGCCCGAATTCGGGAACATTGGTTTTGCCGATGATGATGGCGCCGGCCTTGCGGACGCGCTCGACGAAGAAGTCGTCCTCCTCAGGAACGAAATCGGCGAAGATCGGCGAGCCGAAGGTGGTCCTGAGGCCTTTTGTCAGTGCAAGGTCCTTGATGGCGATCGGCAGGCCGAATAGCGATCCGGCATTTCCGCCTCGCGCCAGATGGGCGTCGGCGCTGTCGGCCTCATTCAGGATATCGGCACGATCGCGCAGCGACACGATGGCGTTAACCAGCGGGTTGACCGCCTCGATGCGGTCGAGGAATGCCGTCACCACCTCTCGCACCGACAGGCGGCGCCGCCGGATCGCTTCGCCAAGGTATACCCCCGACAGACGGCAGATATCGCCGGCGGGCGGCACGGTGTGTTTCGTGGCAGGACGCATGGCCGTCATCCTAGCTGGCGGATTTCCGCAAGGCGGCATCGACATCCCCGGCCAAAGGGATCGCCGGCTGGGCGCCGGGTTTCAGGCAGGCGAGCGAACCGGCAGCGGCGGCGCGGGATAGCGCCTGTTCCAGCGGCAGGCCGGATGAAAGGCCGGCGGCGAAATAGCCGCAGAATGTATCGCCGGCTCCGACCGTGTCGACCGGGGTGATCTCGAGCGCCGGTACGGTCAGGAAATCCTCTGATGTCGCGGCCAGCACGCCGTCGCCGCCGAGCGTGACGACAATGACGCGGCCGGTTTTCTTGGCATAGTCGCGCATCCGCGCCGGACGGTCGCGTCCATTCAACGACAGCGCTTCGCCGTAAAGGTCGAATTCGGTTTCGTTGGCGACGACGTAGTCGGCCTTGCCGAGGAAAGGGGCGGCCTCGCCGCGGAACGGCGCGGTGTTGAGCACGGTCATGGCGCCTCCTGCCCTCGCTGCCTCAAGTGCTGCATCGACAGTCTGTAGCGGGATTTCCTGCTGCAGGAGCACGACATCGCCTTTTTTGATGAAGGCCTTGGAAAGGTCGCCTGTCACGACCGAATCATTGGCGCCCGGCACCACGGCAATGACGTTCTCGCCGTCATCAGCGACCATGATCAATGCCGTGCCGGTCGAGGCAAAGGTTTCGCCGACGCCGGACAGGTCGATCTTGCCATCCCTGAGCAATGCCAACGCTTCCGCTGCGAAATTATCCTTGCCGACGGCGCCGACCATGCGCACCTTGGCGCCGGCGCGCGCCGCGGCCAGCGCCTGGTTGGCACCCTTGCCGCCGGGCGCGGTGGTGAAGCCGGAGCCGCGCACCGTCTCGCCGGGTGCGGGCAAGCGGTCGACATTGGCGATAAGGTCGAGATTGATCGAGCCGACAACGATGATCAAGAAGTGCCTCCTGCTGAATATGTGGGAAGCTATCTCGTAAGATCGCTGCTTGCCAGACCGCGCGACATGATCTCGGGCGTCCGGCCCGATTATGTCGCTTCTGCTGCCGGTCCGAACGCTACGGAAGATTAATCATCAGGAGCCGACCTGCCCCGCTTCCCAACCGAGGATGGCGCGTTTGCGGGTCAGGCCCCAATGGTAGCCGGTGAGCGCGCCGGACTTGCCGAGCGCCCGGTGGCACGGCACCACGAAGGACATCGGATTGGCGCCGACAGCCGCACCCACCGCCCGGCTGGCGCTCGGTGCGCCGATGCGGGCGGCGATCGAGGAATAGGTGCAGGCCTTGCCCATCGGGATGCGCAGCAAGGCCTCCCAGACGCGCAGCTGGAAATCGGTGCCGATCATGACGACGCGCAGCGGCTGGTCGGCGCGCCACAGCGCCGGATCGAAGATGCGCGCGGCATAGGGCGCGGTGGCGGCCATGTCCTCGACATAGGTCGCGTTCGGCCAGCGGCCGGACATGTCGGCGAAGGCAGCGCGCTCGCCGCCGGCATCGTTGAAGGCGAGGCCGGCGAGACCACGATCGGTGACCATGATCAGGGCGATGCCGAAGGGCGAGATGTGGTAGCCGTAGCGGATGGTCAGTCCGGCGCCGCGCGTCTTGTAATCGCCTGGCGACATCGCCTCATGGGTGACGAAGAGATCGTGCAGCCGGCCGGGGCCGGACATGCCGACCTCGAATGACGTCTCGAGCAGCGGCATGCCGGAATCGAGCAGCTTGCGCGCATGGTCGAGCGTGACCGCCTGGAGGAAGGCCTTGGGCGACAGGCCGGCCCAGCGGGTGAACAGTTTCTGCAGGCCGGTCGGCGTCTCGCCGACCTCCTGGGCCAGAACTTCGAGCGAAGGCTGGTCGCGATAGTCGAGGCTGATCTTCTCGATGGCGCGGCGCACGACTTCGTAGTCGCTGCCTTCGGGGGTGATGTCGTTCTGCAGGATGGCTGACGGCTTCATCTGTGCATTCATGGTCATCTGGACGTTCATGGCAATATCTCCTTGACCGCGAATATCGTTCTTCCCGCCCTTTGCCACCACCCGAAACTTGCCTTCCTGCCGCATATGCCCAGATAGAGTTGGCTTCGATCCAAGGAGACCATCATGGCCGGCGAAAAGGTGCATCTCGCCGGGGGACAGCAGGCTTTTGTGGTATCGGTTTTAGCGCGCCTTGGCGGTCGCCAGCGCGCGCGAAAAAGCGGTCGCAAAGCTCTCGCGATCGTCGGGGTTGAGGAAGCCGCCGATCGGTACGTTTTGCCCCTGTGCTTCCACCGCCATTCTGGTGATGCCGATCTCGGCGTGACGGGCAATCGAAAAACGCGCCCAGAACGGGTTGAAGCGATGCGCTTCCGATTTGCCGGACGGCGCGGTCTTGCGGATATCGAGGCTGGTGCGCGAGACCGAGACCTCCTCGCGGGCGCGGGCGGCGCGGTAGTTGGCTCGGAAGGCGATGTAGACGGCGATCACATCCAGCCCGAAGAAGCCGAACACCGGCCAGGCGCCACGCGACAGGAAAAAAGCGCCGGTCACCAGCCAGCCGAACAGCAGCGCGCCCATCAGGATGGCAAAGCCGGTTCGGCCGAGCGAGCGGTGCGGCGTCAGCAAGGCACGGAAGAAGGGCTCGTCGGCCTGGAAAGAGGCGTTTGTGTCGCTCATGCCGGGATATTATAGGAAGGGAATGGCGAGCCCCAAGTCCAAAAAATCTTCGATGCCCAAAAATTCCCCGACAGCCAAAAATGACCGGCCGCCCGACCGGCGCGACGGCTCGAACGCCAGGCCGCGTCCTCGGCCGGTGCGTTCCCGCTACAGCCCGGCTGAAGTGCACGAGATTTTCCGGCGGTTTTCCGTGCAGCGGCCGGAGCCGAAGGGCGAACTCGAACATGTCAACGCCTTCACGCTCCTGGTGGCCGTCGTGCTTTCGGCACAGGCCACCGATGCCGGCGTCAACAAGGCGACGCGGGCGCTGTTCAAGGTGGCCGATACGCCGCAAAAGATGCTGGCGCTGGGCGAGGCCAAGGTCGGCGATTACATCAGAACGATCGGGCTCTGGCGCAACAAGGCCAAGAACGTCATTGCGCTGTCGCAGGCGCTGATCGCCGACCATGGCGGCGAGGTGCCGGACGATCGCGACCAACTGGTCAAGCTGCCTGGCGTCGGGCGCAAGACCGCCAATGTCGTGCTCAACATGGCTTTCGGCCAGCATACCATGGCGGTCGACACGCACATCTTGCGCATCGGCAACCGGCTTGGTCTGGCGCCCGGCAAGACGCCGGAACAGGTCGAGCAGGGGTTGCTGCGGATCATTCCGGACGAATATATGCGCCACGCGCATCACTGGCTGATCCTGCATGGCCGCTATGTCTGCAAGGCGCGCAAGCCGGACTGTCCGGCCTGCGTCATTGCCGATATCTGCAAGGCCGAGGAGAAGACGACCGACATACCGGCGCCGCTGGTCGAGATCGCGCCGCTCGGGCCGGCGGACGAAGCCTCGATGGCTTAAGTATCCTCGACGAATACCTCTTCGCGCTTCCTCTTGACCGCGGGCAGGAAGACGATGACGAGCACAGCGAGCGCGATGAGGAGCAGGCCGGCGCTGATCGGCCTCGTCACGAAGGTGCTTGGGTCGCCGCGCGCGAGGATCATGGCGCGGCGCAGATTTTCCTCGAGCAGCGGGCCGAGCACGAAGCCGAGCAGCAGCGGTGCTGGTTCGCAGCGCAGCTTGGTCAGGAGATAGCCGAGGAAGCCGAAAAAGGCGACGGCATAGAGGTCGTAGACATTGGTGTTGACGCTGTAAACGCCGATCGAGCAGAACGCCATGATGATCGGGAAGAGCACGTAATAGGGGATCGTCAGCAGCTTCACCCAAAGCCCGATCAGCGGCAGGTTCAGGATGATCAGCATCAGATTGCCGATCCACATCGAGGCGATAATGCCCCAGAATAGCGCAGGCTGTTCGGTCGCGACATTGGGGCCGGGGACGATGCCCTGGATGATCATCGCGCCGATCATCAGCGCCATCACCGGATTGGCCGGAATGCCGAGCGTCAGCATCGGGATGAAGGAGGTCTGCGCGCCGGCATTGTTGGC
Source organism: Mesorhizobium sanjuanii (assembly GCF_002529485.1). NCBI lineage: Bacteria > Pseudomonadati > Pseudomonadota > Alphaproteobacteria > Hyphomicrobiales > Phyllobacteriaceae > Mesorhizobium > Mesorhizobium sanjuanii. The sequence goes on along the minus strand of NZ_NWQG01000228.1, from coordinate 12,023 downwards.
AGATTCCGGACCGGCGACGCCTTCGATGGCGCCCTTGCCGAATTCCCCGGGGTTTTTCGATACGCGCTTTTCGACCGTGTAGGACGCAAAGGCCGCCAGAATGGCGCCGCCTCCGGGCAGGATGCCGAGCGCCGAACCAATGATCGTCCCGCGCAGGATGGGTGCTGCCATGCGGCGAAAGTCCTCGCGGGTCGGCATGAGGCCGGAGACCTTGCGGATCAGCACCGAGCGCTCGTGCTCGTTTTCGAGGTTGCGCAATATCTCGGCGACGCCGAAGACGCCGACAGCCACGGCGACGAAATTCAGCCCGTCGGCATATTCGCGGATACCAAGGGTGAAGCGCGGCGTGCCGGTATAGATATCGGTACCGACAATGCCGAGCAGCAGGCCGAGCACGACCATCGCCAACGCCTTGACGATCGAGCCGTGGGCGAGCGCCACCGACGAGACGAGGCCGACGATCATCAGCGAAAAATACTCGGCCGCACCGAATTGCAGCGCGATCGCCGTCAGCGGCGGCGCAAAGATGGCGACGAGGAAGGTCGACACCGTACCGGCAAAGAACGAGCCTATCGCCGCGATCGCGAGTGCTGCCCCGGCGCGGCCGTTCCTGGCCATCTGGTAGCCGTCGATGGCGGTGACGGCCGACGAGGATTCGCCGGGCATGTTGATGAGAATGGCGGTGGTCGAGCCGCCATATTGCGCGCCGTAATAGATGCCGGCGAGCATGATGAGGGAGGAAACCGGGTCGCCGATCTGGAAGGTGATCGGCAGGAGCATGGCGATGGTCGCGGTGGCGCCGATGCCGGGTAGGACGCCGATCAACGTGCCGAGAAGGACGCCGATCAGGCAGAACAGCAGGTTCCAGAGCGTCGTTGCCGTGGAAAAGCCGAGCGCCAGATTGTCGAGGAGTTCCATCTCAGCGCCTCAAAATGCCAGCCATGGACCGAAGCGTCGAAACGGCAGTCCGAGCGCGTAGCTGAAGACTAGGAACGCGAACAGCGTCAGGCCGGCAGACAGCGCGAGCGCGGTCAGCGGCTTCATGCGGCCGCTGGCAAAGGATGCGATCAATGCCGTCAGGAAGATCGACGGGATAAAGCCAAGACCGCGCACAGTCAGGCCGAAGAAGATCGGAGCCGGCAGGATGAACAGCATGCCGCGCCAGGCAATGTGGCCGATCGGCTCGCTCTCGAAGCGCACTGCCTGGATAAGGATGATGGCGCCAAGCAGGATCAGCACGATCGCCAGGACCAGCGGGAAATAGCCCGGTCCCATGCGGAAGGCGGTGCCGATTTCGAGGCCGAGCGACTGAACTGCGAAAAATGCGCCGAAAAGGATGAACAGCAGGGCGCACAGGCCGTTGGTCCTGTCTATTGCGAAAGCTTTCATGGCGTTCCTCCCAGATCGCGTGACCGACGCGAAACGGGGCGCCGGTGGCGCCCCGTCTCAAGACCTCAGTCGGCGTACTGGCCGGCAGCTTCGATGATCGGCTTCCAGCGCGTGATCTCGCCTTCCAGCTTGGCCTTCAGCGCGGCCGGCGTGGCGTCGGCCTCTGATGACGGCTTGGTGCCGAGTTCGGCAAAGCGGGCGACGACATTCTGGTCCTTCAGCGCGACCTGAAGCGATTTCGACAGGCGCTCGGTGATCTCGGCCGGCGTGCCCTTCGGTGCATAGAGGCCGTGCCAGATGCCGACCTGCACATCGGGAAGGCCGCCTTCCGTCGTCGTCGGCACGTCCGGCAGCACATCGAGGCGTTGCGGCGAGGTGACGGCATAGGCCTTGATCGTGCCGCCCTGGATCTGCTTGGTGGTATTGGTGGTCTGGTCGCACATGATGTCGACCTGGCCGCCGAGAAGATCGGTCATGGCCGGGCCGGTGCCCTTGTAGGGCACGGTGACCAGCGGCGTGCCGATGGCGCTCATGAACAGCATGCCGCACAGATGCGAGGCGGCGCCGATCCCGGCATTGGCGACGGTGATGGTGTCCTTGTTGGCCTTGGCGTAGTCGACCAGCCCCTTCAGATCGGTCGGCTCGAGATCCTTGCGGCCGACGATGGTCATCGGCACCTCGGTGACGAGGCCGACATATTCGAAGGCATTCAGCGTGTCGTAAGCGAGCTTTCTGTAGAGCGTGGCGCTTGTCGCCATGCCGATGTGGTGGAGGAGCAGCGTGTAGCCGTCCGGCTCGGCGTTGGCGACGCGGCCCGCGCCCAGCGTGCCGCCGGCGCCGCCGACATTCTCGACGATGACCTGCTGGCCGAGATCCTTCGACATGGCTTCCGCGACGAGGCGCGTGACCGTGTCGGTCGGGCCGCCGGCCGAAAACGGCACCACGACGGTAATGCTGCGTTCAGGATAGGTTTGCGCGCCCGCCGCCAGGGGATAAAGCGTAACGGCTGCGGCGGCAGCCAGAGCGGCGACAAATCTTCTCATCTTGATGTCCTCCCAGGTTATGCATCTCCAGCCGCTGCACGGCGTTCCTCTCGACACCGGCGGCGGATTAAACAACAACTAGCGCAGGCTAGCACATTGCAATCGGACTCAAACTGCAAACTGCCGATATCCGCAACCGTGCAGGCGCGGATTTTCGGTTGGGGTCATGGATCTAGTAGCCATAGCCGCGCGCCATCGCCGCCGCGAAGACCGGGATCAGCAGGAAGACGAAGGCTTCGGCGCGAACATAGGTTTTCACCGAGGCCAGTTCCGCCGCCGGCACGATGAAGGCGGGATTGGCGACGACCTGTCTGTTCCAGGACAGGAAGCGGACGGTCGGGATGATCGACAACAGGCCAACGATGGCGAAGGCCGCCATTTTTGCCCAGAACACCCAGTTGTAGACGTAGAATTCCCAGCCCTTCAGGCCATAAATGACGCGGCCGATGCCGACAATGATGATCAGCATGGCGATGATGCCATAGTGGCGGTCGATGCCGACCAGGCGCCGAAGCGTCGTTGCCGGCAATTCGCCGCGGATCAGGACAAATTCAGCGCCGATGATGCCCGCCAGCGAAAATACCAGCAAATGATGGATGATGGCCAGCACAAGATCGGTGGTGTCCATGCGCTTTCTCCTCCGTCGCACGGTATGCGCTATGCGCCCTGAATCAGTCCCCGGCGAAAGGGTAGCATCGTTCGATAGAATTCCCATAGCAGGCGCCCGACCAACAGCCTTTTTGCATCGCCATTGCCCGGGGCCGGCTTGCGCGCTGGAAGGTGATCGGCACGGCCTTGGTTCTTGTTCGACGCAAGCAAGTTGCTAAGCACTTTCAATTTGCGCATGATCCTTTCCAGAACCGGGGGCGGTTCCGGGGTCAGGCGCAACGAGGCAGGACCTATGGACAGTTCGAAAGCAGCCGGTGCGCCGGTCATCGAGACGGAGCGCACTTTTCTGCGGGCGCATCGGCTGGATGATTTCGACAGCTATGTCGTCATGTGGGCCGATCCGGCCGTCACCCGTTTCGTCGGCGGCAAGCCGCGAACGCGAGAGGAAAGCTGGATGCGTTTCCTGCGCCATTCAGGTCTATGGTCGCTGCTGGGCTACGGCTTCTGGGCGATCGAGGACAAGGCGACGGGCCGCTTCATCGGCGAGGCTGGCTTTCATGATCTGAAGCGCGATATCGAGCCGTCGATCGAGGGCGTGCCTGAGGCGGGCTGGGCGCTGGCTTCGAACGCACACGGCCAGGGTTTCGCCAGCGAGGTCGTCGGGCGGATCGTTGCCTGGGGCGACGAGACATTCGGGCGCGCCAGAACCGTATGCATCATCGATCCGGAAAATACTGCTTCGCTCAATGTCGCGGCCAAATGCGGCTACAGGGAAGTGCTGCGAACCACTTATCAGGACGCTGCGGCGGTCCTGCTGGAACGGCGGCCGTGAGGCCGGGCCATCATGTGAGCCTGGTCAAGCGGAGTTGAGGTTTTCCACGCGTTCCGTGCCAGCCTCGCGGGCCGCAAGTTCGAGCGCAGCGGCCTCTTCGCCGAAGGCGCGGGTGGCACGGGCGGCTGCTTCGATGAGCGGCCGCTTCATGCGTCGGAGAAAGGCCATGTCGACGCGTGTGCTGGGGCCGGCCAGCGTCAGGGCGCCGAGCAAGACGCGCCCCGGTCCGAACACGGGCGCCGACACGCCCGCCGTCTCGGGGTCGCGGTCGCCGACCGTCAGAAAGTGATAGGTTTCGCGGATCGTTTCGTAAGGCTCGCCCGGCTCACCGGAAAATGCCGCCAGCACACGTCCGCCCGAACCGGCCAGCAGAGGCAGTACGTCGCCCTCCCGTATGGTGTAACGAATAGGGTGCTTGGACTCGACACGATAGAGACAGGTGCGGACATCGCCCGAGCGGACATAGAAGGCAACGCTTTCCCAACTGCGGTCGGCTAGGTCACGCATGATCGGCAGCAGGACGTCGCTCGCCACCACCGAGCGCTGGTAGAGCGTGCCGAGCCGGAAGGTCGCCGGACCGACGCGGTAGCGGCCATCGTCGAGACGCTCCAGCAACTGGCCGCGCAGCAGCGAGTTCGCCAACCGCAGGATCGTGCTCTTGTAGAGGCCGGTGCGCGCCGCGATTTCGGCCAGGCTGAGCGACCGGTCGGCCGCGGCGAAAGCGTCGAGAATGGCGATCGCCCGATCAAGCGCGGCAACGCCATCGGTCGACGCCGGTTTGGATCGTGCTTGCGTCATCTGTCCGACGCTCTCTTTTCATTTCCGGCCAGGTGGACCGGAACGATCATGCCCTATGCAAAGTGTTCTGTCCAGCAGAACGGCGTTCCTGTTGACAGAACGCAATAAAACCAGCAAGAATTTTGCCGAGCGGGTCTGGATTAGGCTACGTTTCTGGCAGGCACCGGAGGAGGTGTCGTGATTTGGAGGAATCCCATGCTGAACAGACGCAAATTTTTGATGAGCACCGCTGCGGCGGGTGCTGCCGGTTTCGCAGCGTTGCATCTCTCGCCCGCCTTTGCGCAGGACGCGCCGCAGGTCCAGATCTTCGTGCCGGCGGCGCCCGGTGGCGGCTGGGACCAGACGGCACGCGCGATGGACCAGGTGCTGCGCAGCGAGAAGCTGATCTCCGGCTCGCAAATCACCAATGTCGGTGGCGCCGGCGGCACGGTCGGCCTGCCGCAGTTCATCAACCAATGGAACGGCAAGGGCAATTCGATGATGGTTGCCGGGATGGTCATGGTTGGCGCCATCATCGCCAACAAGTCGGCCAACAATCTCACCGAGGTCACGCCGATCGCCCGGCTGACGGGCGAGTTCGAGGCGCTTGTGGTGCCGGCGGCCTCGCCATTCCAGACGGCAGCCGATTTCGTCGCCGCCCTCAAGGCCGATCCGACCAAGGTGCCGGTCGCTGGCGGTTCGGCCGGCGGCTCGGACCACATCCTGTTCGGCCTCATCGCCAAGACGGCTGGTGTTCCGGCAACCAGCCTGTCCTACGTGCCGTTCGCCGGTGGCGGCGAGGCGCTGTCGGCGCTGCTCGGCAACCAGGTGGCGGCCGGCATTTCCGGCTTTGGCGAGTTCTCCGAACAGGTCAAGGCGGGAGCGCTCAGGCTGCTCGCCATCTCGGCCGACAAGCGCCAGGACGGCATCGACGCCCCGACGCTGAAGGAGGCCGGCATTGATGTCGAATTGTTCAACTGGCGCGGTGTCTTCGCACCGCCCGGCGTTTCGGACGCCGACAAGACGGCGCTGATCACGCTGGTCGAGACCATGGCCAAGAGCGAGGCCTGGGCCACCGAATGCAAGAACCGCAACTGGACGCAAATCCTGCTCACCGGTGACGACTATGCCAAATTCCTCACCGAGGACACAGCCCGCATCGGCGCGATCCTCAAGGATCTCGGCCTTGCCTGATCTTCCCGGAAGGGGCGGCTTGCGCCGCCCCTTCGACATTTCGCCAACCGCATGGACATGTGATCCATCGCGGGGGAGACTGCGGTGAAGCCGGCTGGAGCATGCCGGCCATCCTGGGGAGGACATTCATGAGCACCAGCGACCAGCAGGCGCCGCCGCCACGCCTTGCCGTACCCGAATTGCTGATCGGCATCGGGCTTCTGGCCTGTGCCGCGGCCGTTGCCTGGCAAACCCTGGCGATCCCGGTGTCGCCGCTCTATTCCAAGGTCGGTCCGACCGTGTTTCCCTACATCACCATGGCAGGCATGGTGATCCTTTCCCTGCTCCTCATCCTGGCCGCCCTGCGTGGCGGCTGGCAGCCCGAGGAGGAGAAAGAGACGCCGACCGACTGGAAGGCGATGGGCTTCGTGGTTGCCGGCCTGGTCGCTAACCTTCTGCTGATCCGGCCGCTCGGCTTTACCGCCGCCTCGGTGATCATGTTCGTTCTCATCTGCCATGGTTTTGGCAGCAGGCACCCGTTGCGCGATGCGCTGCTTGGGCTGATCCTGGCGCTTGCGGCCTATTTCGGCTTTGCCAGGGCGCTTGGCGTCAACATCGGCGCCGGCTTCATCGAGAACCAGCTGAATGCCGCCATCAACGCCATGATCGCGATGGTCAGGGGGTGAGGCGATGGAAACTCTCAATCAACTCGCGCATGGATTTTCGATCGCTTTCACACCGGTCAACCTCATGTGGTGCCTCGTCGGCACGACATTGGGAACAGCGATCGGCGTGCTGCCCGGCCTCGGGCCGGCGCTGACCATCGCTCTGCTTTTGCCGATCACCTACCAGGTGGCGCCGGAAGCTTCCTTCATCCTGTTTGCGGGCATCTATTACGGCGCCATGTATGGCGGCTCGACGACGTCGATCCTGCTCAACACGCCGGGCGAAAGCGCCACCATCGTTACAGCACTCGAGGGCAACAGGATGGCCCGCTCCGGCCGTGGCGGCGCGGCACTGGCCACCTCGGCGATCGGCTCCTTCGTTGCCGGCACGCTCGGCACGCTGGGCGTCGCCTTCCTGGCGCCGGTGGTGGTCAAATTCGCGTTGTCCTTCGGTCCGGCCGAATATTTCTCGCTGATGGTGCTGGCCTTCATCACCGTCTCGGCGGTGCTCGGCTCGTCCTCGGTGCGCGGGCTCACCAGCCTGTTCATAGGCTTCGTCATCGGCATGATCGGCGTCGACCTGCAGACCGGACAGCCGCGTTTCACCTTCGGCATCGGCGAACTTCTCGACGGCGTCGACGTCATCATCGTCGCGGTTGGCCTGTTCGCTGTCGGCGAGACGCTCTACATGGCCTCGCGCCGCTATGCCGGCAAGGACGAGATCGTGCCGCTGAAAGGTTCGCTCTACATGACCGCGGCCGAATGGGGACGCTCGTGGAAGGCATGGCTGCGCGGTGCCGCCATCGGTTTCCCGATCGGCGCGATGCCGGCCGGCGGCGCCGAAATCCCGACCTTCCTGTCCTATGCGATCGAGAAGAAGCTGTCGAAGCACAAGGACGAGTTCGGCACGGTCGGCGCCATCGAAGGAGTCGCCGGACCGGAAGCCGCCAACAACGCGTCGGCCGCCGGCGTCCTGGTGCCGATGCTGACGCTCGGCCTGCCGACCTCGGCAACGGCGGCGATCATGCTGTCGGCCTTCCAGAGCTACGGCATCAATCCCGGGCCGCTGCTGCTCACGACGCAGGCCAATCTCGTCTGGGGCCTGATCGCCAGCCTGTTCATCGCCAACGTTATCCTCGTCGTCCTCAATCTGCCGCTGATCGGGCTGTGGGTGCGGCTTTTGAAGATCCCGGCGCCACAGCTCTATGCCGGCATCCTGGTGTTCGCCACGGTCGGCACCTACGGCATTTCGCAATCGCCGATCGATCTCGTCATCCTCTATCTCCTGGGTGCTGCCGGCTTTCTGATGCGACGCTTCGATTTTCCGACGGCGCCGGTGATCATCGGAATGATCCTCGGGCCGCTTGCCGAGACGCAGTTCCGCCGGGCGATGACCATCTCGAATGGCGACTGGTCGGTGTTCTACACGCACAAGCTGTCGCTGACGCTGCTGACACTGGCCTTCATCGGCCTGGCTGGGCCGCATATCTGGGCTTACATCGAGCACCGGCGCCGGCGTGGACCGGAGCATGTGCCGGGCGATGCCTGACCTGTTTGGAAGATCATGACCGAGCTTTTGTCCGGCATCCGCGTCCTCGACCTGACCAATGTCCTGGCCGGCCCTTACTGCGCCTATCAGCTGGCGCTGCTCGGGGCCGACGTGATCAAGGTCGAAGCGCCGCAAGGCGGCGACCTGGCGCGCCAACTCGGCGCTTCACCCGAGCTCAACGAGGCCGGGATGGGCGCTTCGTTCCTGGCACAGAACGCCGGCAAGCGATCGGTGGTGCTTGATCTCAAGCAGGAAGCCGATCGCGAGCGCTTCCTCGATCTTGTCGCCACGGCGGACGCGCTGGTCGAGAACTTCCGGCCGGGAGTGATGGAGCGGCTGGGCCTCGGCCATGCCAGTCTGAAAGAGGTCCGGCCCAGTCTCGTCTATTGCGCGATATCGGGGTTCGGCCAGACCGGACCGATGCGCGACAATCCGGCCTACGACCAGATCATCCAGGGGCTTTCCGGCATCATGAGCATCACCGGCACGCCGGAGACGGCGCCGCTGCGTGTCGGCTATCCCGTGGCCGACACGCTGGGCGGGTTGGTCGGGGCCTTCGCCATCACGGCGGCACTGGTGAAGCAGAAGACAAGCGGTGAGGGCGCCTTCCTCGACGTGTCGATGCTCGAATGCACGCTTTCGGCACTCGGCTGGCCGGTCTCCAATTATCTCACGGCTGATGTCGAGCCGCAGCCGATGGGCAATGAGAACATGACGGCGGCACCTTCCGGCACGTTTCGCACCGGCGACGGCCTGCTTAACATCGCCGCCAACAAGCAGGAGCAATTCATCACGCTCTGCCGGCTGATCGGGCTACCCGAGTTGGCGTTGGACCTGCGCTTTGCCGAGCGCGAGACACGCAAGCGCAATCGCGCTGTATTGAAAGTGCTGATCGAGGACGCACTGGCCAGCGCCCCGGCTGCCGCCTGGGAGGAGAAGCTCAATCGTGCGGGCGTGCCGGCGGGCCGGGTGCTGACGATCCCGCAGGTGCTCGAGGAGCAGCAAGTGACCTTACGCGACATGACCACCCGTTTCGATGGCGTGCCTGGCATGGACCGGCCGCTGACCGTCGTGCGCGGCGGCTTCATGGTCGACGGGGTGGCGCCGTTACCGGTTAGGCCGCCGCCGGGGCTCGGCGAACACATGGACGAGGTCTTTTCGGACCTGCCGCCACGTGCTCAGACAAGGTTGCGGGCCAAGAATGGGTCGCGGGCCAAGAATGGGGCGCGCGCATGAGCGGCGAGGAAAAAAAGACCGGGCGCGAGCGCGGCGAGGAATGGTGGCAGACCGATATCATCGAAATGCGGCCAGGAGTGATCCGGCTGCGCGGCTATGAGATCCAGGATCTGATCGGCCACGTCAGCTTCCCGGCGATGATCTGGCTGATGCTGCGCGGCGAATTGCCCAGCGAGGAGCAGGCTGCCTTGCTTGGCATCGCGCTGGGGGCGGCGGTCGACCATGGGCCGCAGGCGCCGTCGATCGCCATTGCCCGCATGGCGGCCACCTGTGGCGTCGGCATCAACAGCGCCATGGCCTCGGCCATCAATGTGCTTGGCGATGTGCATGGCGGTGCCGGCGAGCAGGCGCTTGCCTTCTATGGCGATATCGCCGTGGCGCAGGACGCAGGATCAGCGCTTGCCGATGCCGTCTCGACGCGGCTCGACCGCTTCTTCGCCGAGGACAAGGGCTATGTGCCGGGTTTCGGCCACCGCTTCCATCCGGTCGACCCACGCGCGCCGCGCTTGCTTGAAGTGACCCGCGATTTCGCCGCACGCGGCGTCGTCGGCGGGCGCTTTGCCGACATCGCCGAGGCTGTCGAGGCCGAGGTTGCGCGGCGCAAGGGCAAAAAGATCCCGCTCAACATCGACGGCGCCACCGCCGTCATCTATGGCGAACTCGGTTTTCCGCCGCCGCTGACACGCGGGCTCTTTGTGCTGTCGCGCTCGGTCGGCATCCTGGCGCATGCGTGGGAGCAATCGCAGCAGAGCGACCGTAACAAGGGCCCGCTGCCGCGCGAGTGGCTGTGGGCCTATACCGGCACGCCAGTGCGGGCTTTTCCGTGAGTGGATGAAGAGGGTGGGTGAGGCGACGCCTCATGTGTCGTTGCTTCAGTCAGGCGGCCGGCTCCGAGGGTGATTCCGGAACCTCCAGGTCTCTCAACAGTGTCGACAATTCGGGTTCGTCGATGAGCATCGCCGCGTCTTCCGGCGCCAGCCAGGCTCTTTGCCGGCTTTCCGCTTCCTGCCAGTCGATGAGTTCCTCCGTCACCGCCAGCAAATAGACGATGACGTCGACGCGCACGAAGCGATTTTCAATCCGCTTCCAATAGGAATAGGTGCCCGCCGGTTGCCTGAGCATCTTGCCGGTCACACCGGCTTCTTGCTGCGCCTCGATGGCGGCTGCCTTGCGTCCGCTCTTGCCCTTCATCGGCCAACCCTTGGGCACGATGAAGCGCCTGGTCGCGCGCGAAGTGACCAGCATTACCTCGAGATTGCCGTGTCCGTTCGGCCGAAAGGGAATAGCCGCGACCTGGCGGATCCTCTCTCCTTTCCTTGCCTTGCGTACGGCCTTCTTTTTGGCGATTGCCATTTGCGAAAATCCCAGTCGGTTCGCCACGCCAGACGGCACCTCAAGTCCATAAGTCGGCTAAATAAATGAAAAGTGCCGGCCTGTCAGCGGCAGGTTCTGACAAAACTGCTGCCCGACGGCTGCAATTGGCAACTCGGCTTCATCTGCGGAACCACCGGCCGCTGTTGCGGCGCGATCTGGCGATCCTGGGCGCGGAACTGCTGTTGCTGCTGCTGATATTGCTGCCGCTTCAGCCTGTTTTCCAATATCTGCAATTCATTTTGCTGGATCAGCGTGTTGCGATTGGCGGAGTCGACGGTCTGTGCCGTGGCGAACGGTGCTGCCCCCAACAACATCTCCGTTGCCAGGATTGCCGACATGAAAATCTTTGAAATACGAGACTGCGACATTTCCGTTCATTCCCACGTCAAAACAGACGTCTCCTTGATATAGGGCGTCTGTCCGGCGATGCCATGGTCAAGGTCCCGATCGCAGCGGAATTCGAGAAGCCCGCCGCCAGCCTTAATATTCGTGATCCCTAATATGCTGGCTATCCAATCGAAGCATTACCGTCATATGACGACTATGAAACGCCAGACGTTTTGGCCAGTGTTCTTTACGCAACACTTCGATTTCCATCGGGCGGAAGATCAACAAACCGATTCCATCCGTCGGATGTTAATGTATTCTAATCAAGCTGACGCTTCACAGACGAATCAGGAGCGTTGGCCGTAATGCGTTGAGTTTTATTACAAATATCAAGTATTTTACTGGCGGATGTGGCGGCGGCGGACTCAAGAAGGGTTGAGGGCGCTGCAATCTCGGGGGAAATGCATGGCTTTGTTCTCAAGGCACTCCGCGACGGATTCCGTTCGGCGCGCGGTCATTGACAAAGAGCCAAATTCGGCGGACGGGCCTGCCGATATCATCTCCCATGTGAGAACTGGATCGGCGCGGCGGGCGAACCGGCCCATTTTGCCAAATCGTCTGGCGCTATTGCTCGGTGCGACCGCGTTGGCCGGCCTCTCTCCTCTTTCGTCCAGCGTCGTTCATGCGCAGGTGTTGATCAATCAAAATGGCGGCAACGGCGGCAACGGCAGCGGCTATGACGGCGACGGCGGCAATGGCGGCGCGGGTGGCAACGCGGTGCATGTCAACAATATCGACCAGAGCGTGCCGGCGCCGGCTCTACCTCTCGTTAGCGCCTATGATGTTACGGCCGACGGCGGCAACGGCGGATACGGCGGATACGGCTTTCTCCTGCTCGTCGGCAATGGCGGCGAGGGCGGCAATGGCGGCGCCGCCGGAAGCGCCAGCGCCACCAACACCGCCAGCCTGTTCACGGACGGTAATTTTCATCACGGCATGGTGGCGACGGCCACCGGCGGTCAAGGCGGCGATGGTGGCGGCAGCGGCGG
>NZ_NWQG01000227.1:0-665 GCF_002529485.1 Mesorhizobium sanjuanii | reverse complement strand
GGTGATGGCGGACATGGCGGCGCCGGTGGCAACGCCAGCGCAACCGCCACGGCCTCGAGCATCATTGAAACGACTGGCGAAAACTCGTTCGGCATTCTGGTGGACGCCAGCGGTGGCAATGGCGGCACTGGCGGCAACGCTGTCTCCGCCGGTTACGCAAATGCCGGTGAAGGCGGCAATGGCGGCAATGCCGGGGCCGCGAACGGCAGCAACGCCGGGCAGATCACCACAGGCGGTCGATTTTCATATGGCATGATTGTCCGCTCCGCGGGTGGCCGCGGTGGCGACGGAAATACATCGGCTTCGATCTTTGTCGGAAACGGCAGCAACGGCGGCGCACCCACCGGCGGCGGCAACGCTTCGGGTGAAAATTCCGGCGAGATAACCACCCGTGGCGACTTCGCCTCCGGCCTGGTCGTGCAGTCCGTCGGTGGCGCCGGCGGCAGTGGCGGCGGCGCTTTCGGCCTGTTCGGCGGTGGTGGATCCGGCGCCGATGGCAACAATGGTGGAACCGCCACGGCGACCAATACCAACAGGATCACGACCAGCGGCATTGGTGCGATCGGCATGCTGGTGGAATCGATCGGTGGTGGCGGCGGCGACGGCGGTGGCGCGGCCGGTATCGTGTCCGTTGGCGGTATTGGCGCCGGCGGTGGCACGGCGGG
>NZ_NWQG01000226.1:0-21657 GCF_002529485.1 Mesorhizobium sanjuanii | reverse complement strand
TATATAACCATTCTTAATTAAAAAATCGCAACCAATTGGCAACAAGGAGACGCTTTCTTCAAGTGTATTTATGAGCAATCGCCGTTAGGCCTGAGGCTCCTTCAAATAATACTTGTTGCGTCTGCAAGTTGCTCATGCGGATTGCATTCGAATTCCCGGAGTGGTGGTGGCACTTCTGGAAACCCATCCACGCTGGCCATCAGTTCCAAATACCGCTGAGCCGACGCGGCCCACTGAAATCGGGCCGTCCTTGCGCGACCGCGTGCGATCAATTTGGTTCTGAGGCCGTCTTCGTGGACCAGGCGCATGAAACAATCGAACCATGCATTCTCATCGCAAGGTGATGCGTACAAAACCGCATCCCCACCGATTTCAGGCAGACTGGCACGGTCCGACGTGACCACCGGGCATCCTAGCGTCATGGCTTCGAGAGGCGGTAGTCCGAAACCTTCAACCAGCGAGGGGAACGCAAGGCACAGGCAATCGCTCAGAAGTGCGCCGAGTTCCGCGTCAGACCTTCTTCCCAGCCAGATGACGTTAGGCGACTTCTTGTTGCCAATGCTGCCGAAGACACGGGACGTGGATGCACCCACAACAACAACCTGTAGCCCCGCCGCGGCAAGTCGTTCGTGCATGCCGAGGATCAAACCGACATTTTTATGCGGGATAGAACTGCCAAGTACGACGATTGTCCTAGGACCGGCAACGGCCAGGGTTTGTTCCGAGTGGCGGGGGGTCCATCGCAGCGCATGTTCATGCCCGTTGCTTACAACCTCGACCTTTGCCGACGGGCACACGCCATAGCGCGCCAGTTCAACCGCAGAGTACTGCGACACGGTCGCAACCTTACGCGCGGTCCTGCCCAAGGCGGGAACCAAGGTCCGGTACAGAAGCCGAAATGGAAGTGTATAGCTCTGCGGGCATGCTCGTGTATTGACGTCGTGAATGCACAGAATCTGCCGACGCACGGTCAGAGGGCCCGTGTTGCAGAGGCTGAGCAGGCCGCCGCGAAGATAGGCCGGAAGCACAGCTTGTTCCCACGCATGCCCGCCGAAGCTGCCGACAGTTCGGACACGGATCGCTGTTAGGGACAACGTGTCAAGCGACCCCGGTGGAACCAAGAGCTCGACGGCGAGATCCCGTGCCAGGGGAACTTGGCCCACGATCAAGGCATCCAGCGCCGAAACGATCTCGCGTGCGTACCGCTGAACTCCGGTGGTCGGCTGCGCGAGAAAACGGCCGTTGATTGTCCAGTGTCGTGTCATCAGGAAACCAGGTCCGGGCGACAGGGTTTCGGTCACCAGCGCTCTTTCGTTCCGCGACATTGGATGACGAAGAAGGCCGGGTCATCTTGGCCTTTGGGACGTAACCAATCGCTTTGTCGGGCGGCATCCCGGGCAGCTCTCATCCGAATGGCGTGGCAAATCCTGAGCGGTTACGCCGAATGTGTGGGGTTCCGCGTGGCGCGGCAGTGGTAGACTACGTTGGGCAGTGTGGCAGATCCTCAATCGCCGCGCTCGAATGGATGTCAGGCAGAGTTCAGCGAATGGAGTGAAGCCGCATGATATCTGGCGCAAGACAAGCAAGTTCGCGCTAATGCAGCGGCCGACCAATCCATCGCAACCAGGTGCCGTTGGACGGGCAGTCGCCGCGACCAGACGTTTAGGGATATCCCTGGCATGTCTGCTGGGTATGTCGGCTTCCTGCGCAGCGGATCTGCTCTGGGGGGTAAATGGTCATCCCTTCAACGCCTATCCTGGGATATCGATCGAGCAGCAGCTCGACTACATCCGTGAGCTCGGCATGAAGTCGTATCGTGTCAACATTTCCAGCGCCAACAGCGCCACCAAACTTGCCGAACTGGTCAAGGCGGGCAAGGAGCGCGGCGTCCAGATCCTACCGGTAATCACCCCCGAACTAGACCTCGACAATGGAACCGTCGATGACCTTTATGCGCAGGCCTATCGTCTCGCGTCGACACTCGTATCCCGCTTCAAGGACGACATCCGCGTTTGGGAACTTGGCAATGAGATGGAGAACTATGCGATCTTGATGCCCTGCGAGATGCAGGACAGCGGAATACAATACAACTGCTCGTGGGGCCCTGCCGGCGGCACCGTGACATCCGACTATTTCAGTCCGCGCTGGGCAAAGGTGAGCGCAGTGCTGCGCGGTCTGTCGGATGCAACCACCGCGACGGATCCGACCATAAGAAAAGCCATGGGGACGGCCGGCTGGGGTCACCGTGCAGCGTTCACCCGCATGCTGCAGGACGGTATCAGATGGGATATTTCGGTCTGGCATCTTTACGAGGGTGACCCAGAGGAAGCATTCAAATTCCTGGCGACGTTCGGCCAACCTATCTGGCTGACAGAGTTCAATTACAGTGGCGGCAGCCAACGAGGGGAAAAGCAGCAGGCCGAAGGTCTGATCCAGACCATGAAACTCCTGCGCAGATATCAATTTCTATATGGACTGGAAGCTGCCCATATCTACGAACTGCTCGACGAGCCGTACTGGGCGCCAAGCTATGAGGCCTTCATGGGCCTCGTCCGCCTGAAGGAGCGCGACGCCGGGCTATGGGCGCCGAGCGGTCAAAAGCCGGCATATGATGCCGTGAAGAAAATCATTGCGGACGGCAATGCAAGTTCCAGTTCGCCGACGGTCTCGACGAAGGGCTCGCCGCCTCCGGACCAGACGTCGGTACCTCCCGTTGCAGATACCGGTACATTTCACCCCTGTTCGCTTGATGCGTTCGATAAGTCTGCCTTCAACCACGCCAACCAGATTGCCTATGCGTATTGTCTAATCTTGCATCGCATGCCGTCGCCGACCGAGCAGTGGCGCGAGGTCGTCGCGATGAAGAAGGATCCGTCTATATTTCCGACACTGACGAAGCTGCTGCATTCGGTTGAATTCAGGACTGACAATCGACCAGTTAGGCTTGGAAATGCGCAATACGTAGCCCTTCTCTATCGGCTACTTCTGGGACGGGAGCCGGATAACAATGGGCTTTCCGTTTACGTGTCGAAACTGGACAGCGGCGAGGTGAGTGGCGAACAGATCGTGGCGGAATTGATCCAATCGTATGAGTTTCGCTCCAGACACACGGTTCTGTTTCCCAACGAGCCTCAACAGGCGGTTCAATGAACGTTTTCGGCCGACAGGTCGTCACTGGCGCTGTTTGGGCCGCTGTCGAGACCTGGGGCCGACAGATCGCCATGTTCGGCGTATTTGTGGTGCTGGCGCGCCACCTTGGTCCCGAGGCATTCGGGCTCGCTGCGCTCGCCATGGTGGTGCCCAATATTCTCGCTGCCCCGGTAACGAGGGGCCTACCCGACGCTATTATCCAGCGGGCGGAAATCGATCCCATTCACCTCGATTCGGCTTTCTACCTGCTTGCCGCAACAGGCGCGGCGATTAGTGGGCTTATCTGGATATCCGCCGGCGCCGTCGCGGCCGCGTTCGACCAGCCGCATTTGGAGGCGCTCGTCAAATGGACCAGCGCCATCGTCGTGATCCAGGCGTTTGCCGTTGTGCCAGCGGCGATCCTCAAGCGGCAACTGGATTTTCGACTGTTCGCCGTGCGTACGCTCACCGGCTCGGCAGTCGGCGGCGCGTTGGGCGTAGGCATGGCTATCGCAGGTTTTGGCGTGTGGAGCCTCGTTTGGATGCAACTGACGAAGGCCGCAGTCGAAACCACCGTTATTCTTTTTGGAAGCTCCTGGCGGCCAAGGCTCAGATTTTCCTATGTCCGCATTCGGGAATTGTTTGGATTTGCCGGGCCTCTCGTCCTGCAGACTCTGTGGAATTTCGGCAACGACGAGATCCCCAAGATCGTGCTTGGCGCGTTCCTCGGCCCTCACGCCGTTGGTATATATGCGCTCGCGCGTCGTCCTCTCGATCTCCTGGTGGAATCATTGTTGTGGCCGCTCATGGCGATCACCATGCCAACTGTGTCCCGCATCCAGGGCCAGCCGGAAAAGATAAACGACTTCTTCAACGCGACAGTGCGCATGGCCGGGATCATTGGCTTTCCAGCCTTCGTTGGATTTGCCGCGGTCGCGCCCGTCGCTGTTCCCTTCATCTTCGGCCAGCAGTGGTCGGTTGGTGTAGCGGCTGTACAGATACTCATGATATTGGGCGTTCAACGCACCGTTGACAGCCTCTGCTCGTTTACGATCCTGGCGCTCGGCCGGTCGGGCATACTCCTGAAGCTGAACATGATCTATACGGTGCTGGCGCTCGTCTTGATCACGGGTGGAGTGCAGATCAACTTCGAATGGGCCGTTGCTGCTCTCGTGGTCAGCAACGTTGTGCTTCTGCCGTTCTTCCTCTTCCAGGTTCAGAGAATTGCCCGAATTGACGTTGTCAGGCCGCTGGTGATTTTCCCACGGCTTGCCGTCGCTTCGGCCTTGATGTTCGCAGTCGTCAGCGTTTGGCTGCGCGGTGCTCCGGCAAGTGCGGCGCCAGGAATCGTGCTGGCTGGCGGTATCTTGATTGGCGCGGCAGTTTATGCAGCAGCTTCCTTCGTACTGGTGCGCCCCGACCTGCTCAACGCACGCAATTTTGTCCTGAGGCTGAGAGCTCGATGAAGATCGTGATCCTGAGCCAGCCTTTCGACACGGTTACGCCCCCGATCCAGAACTCGATCGGCATCTGGACGTATGAAGTCGCAAGACGGCTGGGTGCAGATTGCCACACGACCATAATCGCTCGGCGCCTGCGCGGGATGCCGGCTCAGATGGAAATCGACGGCATACGTTTCGAGTTGCTCAAATGCGCGCCGGCTCGCCTGTGGGGCATGGCGTCGCGCCTCTGGAGCCGTGTCTGGCCGCGGTCGCCCCTGGTCGCGCAAAATGTCTATGCATTCGATTTTCTCGCCCAGGCCATTCGAACGGTACGCCGTCTCTCGCCCGACGTGGTCCACATCCAGAATTTTCCGCAATACGTGCCCGCCATTCGACGGGCGGCGCCGAAAGCAGCAATCGTGTTGCACATGCATTGTGACTGGCTTGCGGAACTTGACCGAAATGCGATGAAGCGAGCGCTCGCCGCCACCGATCTCACCGTCGGGTGCTCTGAACATGTCGTGACTGCGGCGCGCACGCGCTTTGCTGAAATGGACACAATTTTCGCAGTCCTGCCGAACGGAGCGCCCGCGAACCAGGACGTCGCCGTAGCGCGAATTGCGGGAAAGGTATTGTTCGTCGGCCGTGTATCGCCCGAAAAAGGCATCCACACGCTGATCGAAGCATGGCAGACCGTTATTGCGGCCTGTCCTGAGGCCCGCCTCGAGATCGTCGGCCCATCGGCAACGCTTCCTCGTGAATTCCTGATTGACCTGAGCACGGACCGCGAAGTCCGCGATCTCGCTCGGTTCTACCATGGCGGTAGCGCATACCTCGGGTCCTACGATGCCGCACTTCGCGCGATGATACCGCCGACGATCGCTGGCACCGTCAGCTTCGTTGGGACGCAGCCCTACAAAAAATTGGCGGAGCGATATGCCGAAGCATCGCTTCTCGTGAATCCCTCTCTCAGCGAGTCCTTCGGAATGAGCCTGATCGAGGCGCTGTCGAATGGTACTCCTGTCGTAGCCACTCGCGTCGGCGGCATGACGGAGATCATGGAAGCGACTGGCGGCGGCGTTGTGGTGGAGAAGAGCGACCCGGATGCGCTTGCTGCCCAAATCATCGCCCTTCTTGGAGAGCCAGGGCGAGCGGCGAAACTGGGACGCCGGGGAGCCGCGCGGGTCGCCGATCTCTATGCGTGGGAAAAAATCGCCCAGTCGACCCGGACCCTGTACGACAGGGCCATCGCCACCCACCGTTCACGGTTTGGAAAGAGGAACCTTTCCTTCGCTCAGCGCCGGGCCTTGAACGACGTGAACACCGAGCCCGTGTCATCTCCCCACTCCCAGTTAACGGCGAGTCCGACCCGCAAAATTTGAAGTGCAGGGTCTTCAGGATAGATGTCGGTCAGGCTTCGCTGCATCACCGGTTCGTCGTCGATCAAAATTGCAAACCGATTTCCGTCGAATGCAACGCGCATGCGAAAGCGTTTTCCCCAAACGACCTTGTCCGCCACATTAGTCCAGACCGCGTCATAAAGTTCCTCAAAGCCGAGCCGCTTGATGAACACCGAAATCGAAGCGCCTTGGTAGACATCGTCGAGCCAAGTCGTAACACAAACGTAGTTGTCGTTGTCTTGCCAGAAGAGCAGTCCCGCCCGGCTGCGCTGATCTTGGCCTCGGCGCTTCCCAGGAGGCTCGATTGCAACCTCGAGATCGCTGAACCCCGGTAGATCCCATGGCAGCGAATAGAATGTCCGACCCGGGTTCGGTCTGTCTACGCTCGCGCGCACGCGGGCGCTGCCCAACCCGTCGATGTCGATGACCCCGGTCCCCAGTGTTCTTGCCCATTGCCCGCCGCCCAATTCCGTCGTGCGGCGATCCAGTTCGCCGGCAGTACCGGTAAAACCGTCGGCGTAGGACAGGCTTGTTCCGAGTTGGTTCCAATGCGCCTCCAGAGGCGCCATCAATGGGATGGGAACTTCACAAGGATGAGCCTCGAAGTTATGCCAGCGCGGCTCGCCGTGGCAGCTTCTCCATGTACCTACCCCGGTAGCACTCTCGATTGAATCGGCCCCAGCAGCCGCGTCGAAAAGATGAATCCCGTCCAGAAAGCAGCTTACCTGACCGTCCCAGTCAAGAACCTGGACCGAATGGGTAGAACATTCGCGCAAGGCCTGTCCCGGATTCGTCGCGATCGTAGTCTCTTTGCCCGATTGCTTGCTGACCAAGGTGCATCCGAGCGTCGAGAGTTTCAGCAGCCAGAAATTGTCCTTGTCCCGAAACCGCCAGACGAGACCACACACATCCGAGACCGCGCCGATTTCCAGCAGCCCATGGATCAATCCTGAAGGGCAACCGGGATCGACGACAGATAGATTATCGCCAGCATCCTGCAAAAAACGCCACCGCCCCCCGATTGCCGCGATCTGCCCCGGCAGGCCCTGCACAAGTGCATCGGCAGCGTGGGCGGTTCCAAACACCGTAGAAAATTCAGGCATCCGCCCGACATGAACCGCCTGCACGCGTGTGTCGACCCGAAATCCGATCTGGCCAAGTGCCGACTGATGAACACCTGCAAATAACGCTTCGTCCTTGTTGAAAGGATCAATCGCAATCGGACGCATCATCGGAAAAGCAGCAAGTCCGTGAGCTTTTTGGTCGGCGGCCGCATAGTAGATAGCGCCCTGCTCCCGCAACGCCACGACATAGTAGATATGGAGGTTCTTTAGGCGCCGAAACGCACTCAGGCATTGCTTTCCTACACGAGCCCACAGCTCGCCGTTTTCGCCTTCGGCGGCATGCACGACAAAGCCGCAGCCCTCTTCCACGGGATTAACCGGCGCCTCACTGGGGAACCACCCGACAGCCAGGTTCTCGTTGATGTTCGGGCCCCGGTAGGTCCTGGGCGTGCTGAGCATCCACCACCAAAAACGGCGAAGGGTGGATCTCTTTCGTGGCGCATGTATCAATGACATCAGACGGCCGGGCCATGGGTCGATGCCGGGTCCCCGCAGCCAACGGTAGACTCGCCTGGCGAGGTCATCAGGCAATGGCGATCCCTGCGATGTGTTGTGGCCGTTGGTTATCGAGACCAATAGCACCAGACCAGCCTCTCGCTGAAAGGGACCATAGGAGATCCCTTGCCGGCCCCAGCCTGGCCTAACGAGTGGCTGGAAACGAAGTGCGCCGTGATCGATCGCGATCTGGCGTTCGATGTCGCGTCCTCGCCTGACTCCTCCCTTCACTGCCAAGGTGCCGATTACCGCACCGCGGGCGCGATCGTCCTGAAAATTGTCGGCGACAAGAATCTGCGGCCGGACGACGCCGGCCTCAGCCTCTTCAGCAGTTTCTGCCCAGTCATGACGGTGCAACAACTAGGACCTCCTCACGTCATCATGGGCTGCGCGAGAATGTGCTCGACTCGCCAGCCATCGTTGGCATAAGCGGCGGGCAAGGAAGACACGGCATAGCCGGCTGTGGCCAAGAACTCGATAATTTCGCGTGCTTTGCGATCGAGCCCGCTTTTCGTTGCAGCGTCCACCTCGCAAATGACCTTAGGACGATATGCGGTCAGTGCCGCTGTCATGCCGCGAAGCACGTCGACTTCTGCACCCTCGACATCGATCTTGACGAGGGTTGGCGGCCTGAGGCCGTGTGTGGCGATGGAGTCATCGAGTGTCGTTGTCCTGACCATGAGGCGCCCGCTCATATCCGGCGGCATGGATTCCATGGCGAGCGTTGCGCCACCGAGATGGCGTGCCAGCAACAATTCGGCATCGCCGGTCACCGCCCCAACCGCTTCAGTGAAAACGTGGATGATGCTCAGTCTGTTCACATCTCGGCTTCGCCCGATGGCGGCGGCATTGCGGGGGACGGGCTCGTATGCATAGACTTGGCCATGCGGGCCGACGCGACGCGCTGCGATCAGTGAGAAGAAACCGATGTTGGCGCCAACGTCATAAAACACATTGCCCGGCGCCAGAAGCGATGCAATCGTTTCCTGTATCGGAAGTTCATAGGTCCCTCGGGCAAAATCGGGGTCAGCCCCGCGCGAAAAGATCTTCAGGCCGGCGGCCTCACCCTCTGCAACGATAGGCATGCTGTAGAAGACATCGCGGAGCTTCGTCGCCAGTCTCATACAATATCCTTACAGGCCAAATTCGCATCCAGGCACGGGAAATCGAGCCGCACCGTCCGAAGATGGCAGAATGAATGGCCACCTTCGAGTTAGACATCGGTTGGTCTGCTCATACTTTTGCCTGTCTAGCGGTACCCCCTCATGCCATCGCTCAGAAGACAGCGTTCACGCGTTAAACTCATAGCGCGTGAACATCTCGTGATCGCTTAGCAGCCGCTTCAGAAAATCGCCCCCACCTACATCCGCCAAAATAGGCCAATCGTCGAGGCCCGCCGGCCGCTCCATCTGGGACCGGTGTGCTGCCAGCGCGTGACGTTTTACATCGACCACGTCGCCGATATAGGCATTGGAGTTGAACATCTTAACGCCGCGCAAGCCGGCAAGAGTCCGAACCGTTTGCCGGAATGCGGTGCGATTGAATCCAAGCACGTCATCGTGCAGACGAACCCACGGCCATTGATACCAATACCAGACGGGATATTCGAACACGGTCACGCGCCGGTTATACAGTTGAAGCGCGCCTCGCACGCCAAGATTGGTGGCAACATGGTCCGCAGGCGGCTCTTTTCCATGAGTGACGTACACGCTCTGTGGTTGCCAAGCGAAAAGCAACTGAGCGATCGCGTCTGCGATCTTGCCGACATGATGTTTTGCCATTCCGTCGGGAACACGTAGAAATCTCACCCGATCGGCCGACCCGCCCAACCGGCAAACGGCCTCGATCGCTTCGTTTTCACGGGCGATCCGCAGCGCCTCCATATCAAGCCGATTTGAATGGGATGCCGAACCGTCGGTAACGAAAATAAACCGGACGTCGACGCCCGAGCTGAACTTCTTGCTGGCGACCCCTCCACATCCCAATGTCTCATCATCAGGATGGGGTGCAATGATGACCGCCGACGCCTGCCAGTCCGCTACGTCGAATGGATGAGATCCCTTACGCATCGCTCTATCGAGCATAGCGCCAATCGAATGCCTGACGTCATGCATCGATGGTTCCGATCATCCGTTCTTCGGTGTGGCTCAACCCGACCTACGCATGGTAGCAAAAAAACTGTAAGCGATTGGGGTGAGAAAACAATGAAGGTAGGAATTCTTGCTGGCGGATTAGGAACACGGCTGGCGGAAGAGACCGAGATCCGACCGAAACCAATGGTCGAGATTGGAGCGAAGCCGATCCTTTGGCATATCATGATGCACTACTACGCTTACGGCCACTGCGAGTTCGCCGTCGCGTTGGGATACAAGGGCGAATACATCAAACGATGGTTCAGCGACTATGTCGCGTTCGATGGCAGCTTGACTGTCAATGCTGCATCAGGAAGCGTCAAGCGCCACTCGAGTTCGCTCCCTGATTGGTCCGTCGATCTTGTAGAGACGGGACTGAATACGCTGACAGGCGGCCGCATCAAGCGCCTGATCGACTGGATGGACGACGAGACGTTCATGCTTACGTGGGGTGATGGCGTTTCGGACGTCAACCTCGATGACCTGATCGCCTTTCACAAATCGCATGGCAAACTTGCAACGATGACGGCGGTGCGTCCGCCGGCACGCTATGGGCACATCGAATTCGATGGCCATCGCGTTGTCGACTTCACAGAGAAGCCACAGGCTTCAGAGGGCTGGATCAATGGCGCCTTCTTCGTGCTCGAGCCGGGCGTAAAGGACTATATCGATGGCGACGACGTCATGTTCGAACACGCGCCAATGCAGCGGCTCGCGGCCGATGGCCAGTTGATGGCATATCGCCACGAATCCTTCTGGCAATGCATGGACACCATACGAGAAAAGCATCTCCTTCAGAAATTGTGGGACAGCGGGCAGGCGCCCTGGAAAACATGGGAATTGATCGATGAAAGTTCTGGTTACAGGCCACCTCGGCTACATCGGTTCCGTCCTGACTCCGATGCTGCTTGAACGCGGCCATGACGTCACGGGACTAGACAGCGACATCTTCCGGTCCTGCACTTTCGTAGGAGAGTTGGCCCATGTGCCGACGATCGAGAAAGACATCCGTGATATCGAGGTTGACGACGTCGCCGGCTTCGACGCGATCATCCATCTCGCCGGACTTTCAAACGATCCGTTGGGGGACTACCGACCCCTCCTTACCGAAGAGATCAACTGCGGCGCTTCGGTAAGGCTTGCGCAGATCGCCAAGGCCGCCGGCGTCCAGCGGTTCCTATATGCCTCCTCTTGCAGCAACTACGGCGCAGCCGGCGACAGCTTTCTGACCGAAAATGCTCCCTTCAACCCGGTTACGCCTTACGGCGCCTCAAAGGCGAATGTGGAGCGGGCGGTCGCGCCGATGGCGGATAAATCATTCAGCCCGACATTCCTGCGCGCTTCCACTGCCTACGGCATGTCGCCTCGCATCCGATTCGATCTCGTGGTCAACAATCTGACCGCCTGGGCCTATACGACTGGGCGGGTCTACCTCAAGAGCGACGGCTCGCCATGGCGTCCGATCGTCCACGTGGAAGACATTGCGCTGGCCTATACCGCCGTGCTCGAAGCCGAGCGAGAGCTGGTCCACAACGAGGCATTCAATGTCGGCTTGACCACGGAAAACTATCAGATTCGGGAGATCGCGGCTTTGGTGCAAACGATCGTTCCCGGCAGCCTCGTGGAGTTCGCGCCCGATGCCGGGCCAGACAAGCGATGCTATCGCGTCGACTGCACCTATATAGGCCGCCGCCTGCACGGGTTTAAGCCGCAATGGACAGCGCGGCGCGGCATCGAACAGCTCTATTACACGTTTCGCGCAGCAGGCCTTGCACTTGAGGATTTCGAGGGCGAGCGGTTCAAGCGCATCGCCCATGTGCAGAAGCTGGTCCGAAACGGCGAACTGGATGCCGATCTTCGCCGCACGCGGCAGTTGGCGATAGCGGTTTGAGCAAACACAGACGGGAGCCATGGCCATGATGATCGTTGGTGCAGCATCTGTAACCGAGCAGGTCTGCCGCTCTTGCGGCGGAAGCCACATCAATACGTTCCTGAAGCTTGGCACGACGCCGCTTGCCGATCGGCTTCCATCGAGCATCGACGATGGCGAAGAGGAGCCGGTCTTTCCGCTCAGTGTCGCCTTCTGTGGCGATTGCAGCTTGGTGCAAATCACGGAAACGGTGAACCCCAGGATTCTGTTTGCCAATGCCTATCCCTACTACTCCTCGTTCTCGCAAGCGCTGCTGCGGCATTCCCGGGACAATGTGCTCGATTTGATTGAACGTCGCGGCTTACACTCGGGCAGTTTCGTGATCGAGCTGGCAAGCAACGACGGCTATCTCCTGAAGAACTATGTCGAGGCGGGCATTCCGGTTCTTGGCATCGATCCCGCCGATGGGCCTGCTGCTGTCGCCAGCGAGTTCGGCGTGCCAACGCACGTAGCTTTCTTCACTCGCGAGCTGGCTGAGTCTCTTCGCAGACAGGGCGTGCGGGCCGACGTGATTCACGCAAATAATGTGCTCGCGCACGTGGCCGACACCAATGGTTTTGTTGCAGGCATTGCGCTGTTGCTCAAGGACGACGGCGTTGCGGTGCTTGAGGCGCCGTATGTCGAACCAATGATTGATCATTGCGAATTCGATACGATCTACCACGAACATTTGTGCTATTTTTCAGTGACCGCATTGGACAAGTTGTTTCGGAGACATGGCCTTTATCTCAACGAAATAAAGCAACTCTCGATTCATGGTGGTTCGCTTCGTCTTTATGTCGAACTGCAGGAGCGTGTCGGAGTAAGCGTCAGGGATCAACTCGCTCATGAGAAAGCACAAGGGATCGACGCCATTGATTACTACATCGATTTTTCCGCGACGGTCGACAAGTTAAAAGTCGATCTCTCCACATTGCTGCGCCGGCTGAAAGCCGACGGCGCCTCAATCGCCGCCTATGGGGCGGCGGCCAAAGGCGCCACCTTGATCAACACG
This sequence comes from Mesorhizobium sanjuanii, assembly GCF_002529485.1. NCBI lineage: Bacteria > Pseudomonadati > Pseudomonadota > Alphaproteobacteria > Hyphomicrobiales > Phyllobacteriaceae > Mesorhizobium > Mesorhizobium sanjuanii. The sequence goes on along the minus strand of NZ_NWQG01000226.1, from coordinate 9,011 downwards.
GTCGGCATCGGACGCGATCTCATTGACTTCGTCGTGGACCGCAACACTCACAAGCAGGGCAAGTACATGCCCGGTCAGAAAATTCCTATCCGCTCCACGGAAGCTCTGTTGGAGGCGCAACCGGACTACGTCCTCGTGCTTGCCTGGAACTTCCTCGATGAAATCATGGCGCAACAAACAGAATATCGGGCCAGGGGCGGAAAATTCATCGTTCCCGTGCCGAACCCGCGGATCGTGTGACCGTGCAGGTTCGAAGCGCTGCCTGCGCCGAAGCGCGTGAACCGGTGACGAATTCGATGCGTCTTCGCGTCGATTGTCCGGTCTGTCGGCGGCAGGATTTGCTGCATTCGGTATCCTTCGAAGCCATTCCATTCTCGTGCAATTCCCTGCACCCTGACGCAAACTCGGCCGTCGCTGCACCGACTGGCCAATTCGTTCTCGCGTTTTGCCGCAGTTGTGAACATTTCTTCAACGCGGCGTTCGAAGACGGTCGGATCGGCTATACGCAAAATTACGAGAATTCCCTGCATTTCTCGCCGCGCTTCGTGGCCTTCGTCGAGGATCTCGCGGGCCGCCTGTCCACTGCTTACGCACTCGAGGGAAAATTGGCCGTGGACGTCGGTTGCGGCAAGGGTGATTTCCTCAAGCGGCTCTGCTCGGCCAGCGGTGCCAGGGGAATCGGCTTCGACAGGAGTTTCGAAGACAATCGGGGCGAGGACGTCGCCGGCGTTGAATTCATCAATGACTGGTTCGGCAATGCCTATCCGGACATCAAACCTGACTTCGTTTCCTGCCGTCACGTCCTAGAGCACATAGCTAGCCCGATTGCCTTCCTGCAAGGACTTCGTTCCCATCCAGGGGTTGAGCCTAACACCGTATTTTACATCGAGGTGCCCAATGCCCTCTATACATTGCGCGACATGGGAATCTGGGATCTGATCTATGAGCACGTTTCCTACTTTACGCCTCACTCATTGCGGGCAGCGATGCAGACGGCAGGCTTCGAGGTGTTGGACCAAGGCGCGTCTTTCGGTGAACAGTACCTCTTCATAGAGGCAAAGCCTCTCGAAACCCGGATGACGATCAATTTTTCAAGATCTGGAGAGATCGATGCGTTGGTCCGCCGCTTCGACCGAACCTATCGCGACAAGGTCGCTTGGTGGCGCGATTACCTTTCAAAACGGGATCCAGAGCAGACTGTTGTCTGGGGTGCGGGATCAAAGGGTGTCACTTTCGTCAACGTCGTCCCCGAGGGCGCTCGGATAAGCGCGCTGGTCGACGTCAACCCGCACAAGCAAAGGCGCTTTGCTCCGGGCGTCGGGACACCTGTGGTTGGGCCGGAGAGCCTGCGCGGCAGGCCCCTGCGGTCGATCGTCGTGATGAACCCTCTATATCGCGACGAAGTTATCCAGATCACCCATGAGCTTGGCCTCGCACCGGAGATCATCGTGGCATGATTGCGCGGCCTGCGTTCTGCAGCTGACGACTTGGTTTCTCGCCCCCATCAATGTCGACCCGTTGCAAATTGACGGGCCTTAGCCAGCAGTGTCGCGTATAGTCGGTCGAGCGGCGCATAAAGTGCGCCCATTTAAGTGGCGTCTTGAACAGGCCCCGCCAAAGGGACAGGGAGTTAAGCCCGATCAGAAAGCGAGACCGGACGAGTTGCCCGCGCCGGTCAACCGCTGCATAGGTTACGAACCCGCGAAACGCAGCGCCGAACCTCTTCAACACAGCATCGACCTGCACGTCGTAGCGTTCATTGGCGCCGAAGCCTTGAAGCGACTTTGTTGTCCCGACCGGCCGCGTGTGTCTTACGACGACGTCGTCAACTATGGCGTAACGCAACCAGGGCGCGTCAGTCAGGCGGGTCCACAGAAGATCTATTCCCGTCTCGTAGCCGATCCCGAATAAATTCAACGCGCCTTGCAGGCATTTGGCACTGAACACCGGACACATCATTTCGACCGTGTTGGTGTATCGCAACAAATACCGCTTGCCGCTGACAAGTGTCGCTGCGTAGGAGAAATAGCTATCCCATGACAGCGCCGGCTGAAACAGATCAAGTTTATATTGGCGACCGATTGCGAACAGACGATTCAGGTCCAGCTTCGTCGCCTCGATATCATCGTCGATCAGTGCAATGAAATCGTATCGCATCACAATTTCAGGGTAGCATTGAAACAAGGCATGGTACCCTGCGATCTTGCGCCCGGGCAGAAATACGCTCAAATCGTTCTGTCCATGGGTGGCACCAGCCTCATAGGCGGCGACGAGAAGATCGAAGTCGGCTTCGCCCGGCCCCTCAGTCCAGCCGGCATGCAAAGAGCTACGCCCGGCCCGGACGATCACCAGATTTCTCTTGCCCGAGCCCTCCGGCAATTGGCGGGAGGCTGACACTCCTGCGACCGCAGGCCTGACTAGGCGACGCTTCATTCAAAGCCTCCCGGCGGATCGTCGCACCAGATCACTCGTCTAGCCAGGAGATCGATCTGAGACGGCATGAATGCGTTTCAGTGCTCCCAGGCCGGCGCCGCGCAGCTTGATGCGAAGCTGCGGAGAAACAACGCCTACAACTTCCAGGCAAAATCTCGCAATGAGAAGCGGATCCAAGACCCATGCAACCAGATGAAACAGTGTCCTACCCAGCGGTGCTGTCCGCCTGTGTCGATAGGCAATCGCGACGAGGTGCTTTACCCGCCTCGACAATTCAAAGGCGTTCGCGGTAGAGCCGTCCGGATTTTGCCAAGCCAATCGTTCGGAGCTCGGCAATCGCACCGAGCGCGTCGGATGGTCACGGCTGAATAGAATCGCGTTGGCCGCGTGAACGAACGTCCCGAGAAGAGCCATCTCGGCCAAAAGCGCACAGTCGGAGCCATAGTAGGGCTCGTGCAATGTCGTTTTGGCCAAGGCATCCCGGCGCCAAAGGCCAAACATCGCCGCATCCCATCCGTGCGCCGCAACCATCAGCCGGAAGCGGGACGCGGGCGATGGTCCTCCCATATCCGGCAATACCCGTTCGACATAGGAAGTCAGCTGTCCGGTCTCGTCGATTCCCAGCAAGCGCGGATAGGCAATGACGTGGCGGGCGTTATCGTCGAGTGCACGTACGCAGTCCGTCAGGAAATCACGACCCAAGACGTCATCGTGCGCGCACCACTTGAAATATTCGCCCGAACTCAATTCGAAAGCTCGATTGAAATTGGCCGCGGCGCCCAGGTTGTGTGCATTTCGGACATAGCGGACGCGCCTGTCCCACCGCGCAAACTCCAGACATATATCGGCTGTTCTATCGGTCGAAGCATTGTCGGTGATGACAAGTTCGAAATCGATGAAGTCCTGCTCGAGGATCGACTGGATCGCCTCGGAGACGAAATTCTCACCGTTGTAAACGGGCATACCAAGGGATACTCGTGGCAGCTTGGAATGTTCCATTTTTCGGGTTCTTCTCGGCGAGAGTGCGATCAGACCGCGATGATTTCCGGTCGCAGGTCCAGCGCTTTCAAGGATTGCGCCACTTCATTCAGGTATATCGGGTTCATAACGATGACGAGGTCAGGCGGAGTTTCCAACAGGTCGCTAGGCGCAATGACCGGGTGACCGGTTCCCGGCGTAAACTTGCCTTGCTTGTAAGGGTTGATGTCGACTGCTGCCCACACTTCGCCTCCAAGCTGCAACGTCGTCAGGAACGACACTGCCTTGGAGCCGCCACCCCACAGGACGACCCGCCGGCCGGCGGCGTGCGCGGCGCGGATGCGCTCCTGCCAGAAATTCTGAACGGCACGCACGCGGGCGGGAAAGGTTTCCGCCAACCGACGCATCTCTTCCAGATCGCGCTCGAGCGGCAGTCTTGGTGTCGTCCGGCCTGCCGACGGCCGGGCGTACTGAACGATGTACTGGTTGTCGTAGACGAGTTCTAGATCGGTAACGTCGAACCCTTCTTGGCGAAACAGTCGTGCGTGCGCGCCGGGACTGAAATAGGAACAATGCTCGTAGTAAATGTCCCAGAACGCGCTCTCTGCCAGCACGCGTTTTGCATCCGGGGTTTCAAAGACGACCCAGTCTTCGGCCCGTTCGCCCGTCATCTCGCGGATGAGCCGCACGAAAGTCGAGACAGAAGCCACGTGTTCGAGCGTGTGGCGGCAAAGGACTGCATCCGTTTGGAGGTGCCGGTAATCTGGTCCGAAGAGATCGACGATGAACTGAATGTCGCCGCGGTCTTCACTGCGTCCCTTATCAGCTCGATATCCCGGATCGATGCCGAGCCCGGTGGCACCACCCGACGTACAAAGTTCGCGCAGAAACTCACCCTTGCCGCACCCGATCTCTAACACGTGCTTGCCGGCTATCGCACATTTCTGTGCAATCTCACGGGCAAGTCCTTTCGCGAAATTGTTGAAAGTGCCCGAAAAATGCTGGGATTCCTCGAAATTGGTCGAGTAGCCCATGACCGTTTCGTCAAAGGCTTGGTTGAATATGAACCCGCACGATTCGCAGAATGCGAGGTCAAGGTCGCGGCGGGGAAAGGAGTGAGCTTCCTGGGCCGAGTTGAGCAGGACGCAACTATGCACCGGGATGGATTCGACCCGGTAAATTGACCGGCTAACGGGCGCCGAGCAGCACGGACATGCGGCCGGTCGAAGCGCTCTGCCGTTGCTTGCCATGTGAAGGTCGATCGAATTCATTGTAGAATTGGCTCGGCAAGAGAACCGGTTATATCGCGTGTCGCACTCTCGGCTCCGAAGAGTTCATTGGGCGCAGTTGCGCGAGCAAGCTGGACAGACCGGGCCAAGCCAAGGGCGTCGAGTATCGCCAGGTCGAACCTTTCTTCGGAGAACCGGGTCGCATTCATGCGGCAGGCGTGCGACGTAATTGACACCGCATTTTCCTCGAATAGATCAATCGCCTCAGCTACAGAATCGACGGCCTGACGGTCGAAGAGCACACCTGTCGGATGAATGCTCTCGCCAAGTGGCCGGACAATGTCGCGGGCACCTCCACGGCCGAAGGCAATCAATGGAGTGCCACACGCCTGGGCCTCGGCAAGCGTTATCCCGAAATCCTCGCATCCGGCGAACACCATCGCACGGGCATTTGCGATTTTCTCGATGTATTCATGCCGCGGCAGATAACCAGTGAAGATTATGTTCGGACCAGCAAGCGATCGGAGATGCTTGGATTGTACTTCGTCGCCGACAACAATCAGGCGACGCGACGGAGTTTTGCTGAACGCCTCAATAATCAGATCCGTACGTTTATACGGGGCGTGGAACGCGGCCGTCACGTAGTAGTCATCCTTGCTGGCGACGAGTTTAAGTTCCCCGATGGCCACGGGCGGATGGACTACCCGCGCATCGCGGCCGTAAATCCGTTCGATCCGGGAGCGGACATAATTCGAATTCGCCAGCATCAAATCAGGACCGTGTGCCGTGCGGGTGTCCCAGGTCCGCAGCCTGTGAAGCAAATAACGAAAGGCAAGGCCCTTCGGCCCAAACCCCAAGCCGGCTTGCTGCAAATAGGAGAATTGTTCGTCCCACGCATATCGCACCGGACTGTGCACATAGCAAAGGTGCGGTTGGTCTGGGCGAGTAAGAACGCCTCGAGAGAATGCGGCCGAAGAGGAAATTACTGCGTCATATCCAGTGACATCAAATTGCTCGATCATAAATGGGCAAAGAAAAAATAAAGACCGGTAGTATTTTTGCACAAATGGCAGCCGATTCATCGCAGAAACGTGAAAAATTACGTCTCGAAAATGCTTGTCTTTGACCTCCTTCGGGAGAAAATCAAAGAGGGTGAAGACCTCGGCTCTTGGAAAGAGCTTGCAGATCCGAGCAAGAACCTGCTCCCCTCCCCGAAAATTCGGGCACCAGTCGTGCACGACGGCGATGCGCGCGTTGCGGTCGATGGCAGCAAATGGCGTCGTGCTGATGGATCGCAAATGTTTGGTATCATGGCCTATCTTGGCGGTTGCTTTTGGCTGTCGCACATGGCGCATGCATTGCCCTCCGGAACGTTGGCACCTTTTCGGGGATTCTGTTTTTTTGCCTGGATGCTCAACGACTGTGTGTCGTCCGTCCCGTCCAAACAAGCTGGCTATCGGGTTAAGCTCCGCGCCCCTCCCGAGGCCGGATGTACTCCAACGAGGTACGGCTCCTACTTCGATGGGCCTAAGCACGCCTCAACGCTAACCTTATGCGCAGGCTGTATCGGCGCGGCCGGCGGATTAGGATCATAGCGCACTCACTTCATTGGCTGCGCGGAGAGTTGATTGTCGATAAAAGTGGTGGTTGTCGTCGCAACGTTTGGCCGCGCGGAACATGTGGCTCGTCTTCTCGCACAGCTTGAGCGACAGACCCGGCTCCCTGACGCGGTGATAATTTCAGCTCCCGACGCCGACCATATTCCCAACAACTTAGTCTGCCGGTTTCCTGTATCGAGCGTGTTCGGAAAAACGGGCTTGCCGGCACAGCGTAACATTGCCCTCGATGCGGCAGGCGACTGTTTCGACATAATCACCTTTTTCGACGATGACTTCATTCCTGCAGACGACTATCTCGATGGCGTATCGAGGGCGTTCATGCAGCAGCCTGACTGGGCAGTGGTGACCGGAAACGTGCTGAAAGACGGCGCAACGACTGCGGGGCTCACCTGGGACGAGGGTATCCAGGCGCTTCACGAAGCCGGCAAAGCGACTGAAGCGCCTGGAGTGGATCAGTTTAGCGCCTATGGATGCAACATGTCGATCAGAGCGGCATTCATCGGCGGCCTGCGCTTCGACGAACGGCTTGTGCTCTATGGGTGGCAGGAAGACGTTGATTTCACCAGCCAGCTGAGAGCCCGAGGGCGGGTCGTGTCTCTGCAGTCGATCCGCGGCGTTCATCTTGGCATCAAGGGCGGTCGCGTAAGCGGCGTTCGTTTCGGCTATTCCCAGGTGACGAACCCAATCTACCTCATCCGCAAAGGGACCGTTCCATTGAGTTTCGCACTAAGATTGATGGGCAGAAATCTGCTTGCCAATCTCGCGCGCAGTCTCTGGCCGGAATCCTACATCGACCGGAGAGGACGTCTGCGCGGCAATCTTCTGGCTCTTTCACACGTCGCAAGAGGCCGGGTGCAGCCAGAATATATTCTGGAGATCTAGTGCAGAGGTAAAAGATGCTCGATGACCCGTCCTTTTCGATCGACAAAGGCACTTGCTCAAATTACCGAGCCCGGTGCCTCGGCAGGCTGTCAAATCGGCGCCAGGCTTGGCGCCTGCTACACGTCGTGGTGTCGGCGGGATTATTCTTGGCCTGTATGCTGGGTGTTTCGGCTGCGAACGCCAAGGAGTATGTGCTCGGCCCGCAGGATAAGCTCCGCATCAAGGTCTACGAATGGCGTGCGTCGCGCGACACGATTTTTGCCTGGAGTGCTCTCAACGACGTGTACACGGTCGGTCCCAACGGCTCCGTTTCGCTCCCGCTGGTTGGGGAAATCAAGGCTGCCGGCCTCACTACCGGCGAGATGGCGAACTCCATCGGCAACAGCCTGATGAAAAGTGTTGGCCTTGTGCGAAAACCGAACACGGCGGTGGAAGTCGTCCAGTTCCGACCGTTCTACGTTGTCGGCAAGGTGACGCAATCGGGAGAATTCGCATACCGTCCCGGGCTGACCGTCTTGCAGGCATTGAGCATCGCGGGCGGACTGCGGACGCGGGAGGACAAGGACGCCAGGTTCGAGCGCGAAGTGATCCAGGGTCGCGGCGATGTGAGCCTGCTTAGGCTGAACGAGGCCAATCTCCTCGCTCGTAAGGCACGGCTCGAGGCGGAACTCTCGCATGCCGGCGACATTCAGTTTCCGGCCCAGTTGACGTCGCGCATTCAGGACGACGTCTTTGCCATGCTCATCAACCAGGAGCGTTTAATCTTCCAGGCACGCAGCGAGGGGTTGAACACCCAGATCAAGGCGCTTCAAGGTCTGCGTGAATTCCTCCAGAAGGAACTCACCTCGCTGGAAGCGCAGCTCGTTTTCCTCGACAAGCAGATCGGCTCCATCCAGAAAGAATTGACAGCGGTCTCTGCGCTTGTCGTCAAAGGTCTTGCGGTAGCGCCGCGGGAATTTTCTCTAGAACGTGCCCTTGCCCAGGCGCAGAGCGAGAGGTTGTCGGCGGAAACCAGTCTGCTACGCGGACGTCAGGAAATCAGTAAGACAGACATATCAATTCTCGAACTCCAGGACGGACGGAAAAACGAGATAACGATCGACCTGCGTCAAACTCAAGCCGAACTCGATGCTCTCGACAGCAAGACAGAAACAGCAAGGCGGCTCTTGTACGACTCCGAGACATCTGCCCCGAATCTTCTTGCCCGCCAAGCCGAATCGGACCTGACTGCGCCGATCTACACGATTTTCCGACCGTCGGCGGATGGCACGACGGTGCAAATACAGGCTAACGAAACGAGTGTCGTGGAGCCCGGAGATACCATCAAGATTGAAATACCATTGGCCCTGGATGAAACGGGCGCGCTGGACTTGATATCGGCCGAGCGGCACGAGGCGCCGGGAATAGCACTTAAAGCAGATACCGTCGGTGATACTGTAGGCATTCCGTAGGCCGTTCAGCCTCCCGGTGGATCTTGCTACACGCGGCCGGGAACGGTGCCGACCTGCGCTTGAATCACGTTTTCGCTGGAACCGCGCGAATGCTGGGGCGTCCTCACAGGAGTCCCAGCAACGCTGCTGTTGTCTTCAACAGGCAAAACCCGACTGACAAGAACGACAGCGAGAGGAATCAAGAACACGATACCGGGGTCGGCGCTGCCACTTGCCAGCGACCCGGCCACAAGCGCGGACAGGGCGCAAGCGCGGACGCTCGACGCGATCGCGTCGACCTCGGGATCGATACGACTGCCGCTACCCCGCAGGCCCCGCACCAGCATTGCCAACAGAACTGTCATCATCGCGGTGCCGAACAGCCCCAACTGGGAAAGCAGCGCTATCGGCCAACTCGAGGCCCGCGAGCTCCCCAACCC